>CAZSRN010000069.1:0-9315 GCA_964609115.1 uncultured Veillonellaceae bacterium
CTGGAGATTCCTTTTTTGAATGATTCCAAACAACTCTCGGCTCGACGGCGGGAAGCATTGTTTACGGAGATTCAGCAAGAAGCGATTGCTTGTTCCTGGAGCCGAGTTGAACCGGATGAAATTGACCGGATCAATATTTTACAGGCGTCCAGGGTCGCCATGATGCAAGCTCTGCGTGGATTGACAAGCCCCTTTGATATGGTACTGTCTGATGCGATGCCATTGCCGGAACTCCCGGTTCCATGCATCCCGATTATTCATGGAGATGCTTTGAGTGCAAGCATTGCGGCGGCGTCCATCATTGCCAAAGTTATTCGTGACCACATCATGGAAGAATTGGATACTGTGTATCCGGACTATGGTTTTAAAAAACACAAAGGATATGGAACGCCGGAACATTTAAAAGCCATTGAAAATCATGGTCCCTGTGTCATCCATCGGCGGAGTTTTGCGCCAATCAAGTCATGGAGGTCACCGGAAGATGAAAATCGATGAGTTCATTCGGGAAGCAACAGTAAAAGCAGATACGGTAGCAAAAGGGAAATCTGAGACAGTAACGTCAAGCGAAATGAATGTCGGAGATATTCTGACAGAGATTTCTTCGGATGCGGATTTTGCTTTCCCGGATTTGTTGCAGGCGTTTGGACGGATGGTGAATCGACGGCAGCAATTGTCGGACAGTTTGCCGACAGCTGTGCGGGAAAGATTGACGGAATCCAGGCGTGCATCCATTGATTCTTCCGCCTCCGTTGGTTCTGCTTCCAGCGATAATAGTGAACAGAGAACTTCGATTCAACAGGGTGTGTCCGGTCTGGTGCGGGAAAACCGGAGTTCAATGAACTCTATGCGGCAGATTGCGGCTGAGCTGGAATATGTTGAACGGTTACCGGAGTTGTCGGAAGTTTTTACAACCCATGCGGTGAACGCAAAAACAACGGTGCAACCCGAGGGGCCAAGGCCGGCAGCTGCCCAAAATCAGGGAGCGCAGTTGAATTTTACACCCGAGGCATTGCAGACAGTGGTTGATGAAGGCTTGAATACACTTCAAACGATTGCTGCTGTTACCGAAAAAGTTATCGCAACGCCGGGTAGCTTGCTTGCATCTTTGGTCGACAAAGCGATTCAGTCCGGGACGATGGGAAAAGAGTTATCCGATTGGGTGGATACGGTGACGGTTGTATTGAACCGTGTAGCCGAAGACCCTGCAATGTCGGTGCAACTGATTGACAAATTGCCTTCTGTAGAGCCCAAAGTGCTTCAACTGTCTACGCTTATGGAAAAACCGGAGTTGGTAAAAGTGTGGGCGGCAACGCAGGCATGGGGTTCGAATTTGCTGCAGGAAACCGTATCTTCTACGGCTACTGTAAGTACGACAAGTGTGACAAGTGCGACGGTTCCGTTGAACAGTTCCTCCCCTTTTTCAGCTGGAGTGGAGGCAATCAGAAATGTATTGCAAAATTTGGCGGCAAACACAGCCGAAACTTTAACGCCGCAAGCGAGTGTATTGGCAACGACAGTTGTCGCTTCGCGCGCGGAACGACTGGAAATGTTGCTGTCAGGAATGAATTCACGTCCTGAAACATTAAATAGATTATTGTCGTTGTTGCCGGAAATGGTCTCATCCATAGAAAAAAAGTTGCCGGCGCGAGTCGAGGGAAAGTCAACGGCTACGATGTATGATACATTGGCCCGTTCGGCTCCCAAGTGGTTGCAGACGATGGCGGAAAGTGCAGAGAAGCCGGAGTTGCTGGAACTTTGGGTTGCAAGTAAAATGTCTGATTTGGCGCCTTGGGCAAAACTGAGTTCGTCAGAACGTCAACAGGCAACCATAAACTTAAAAGAATTGGCGACTACTTACGATCAACCGGACGTTTTTCGGACAACCAGTGAAGACTCTTCTTCGCGTGGACTGATGTTGCAGGCGGCCTTATATTCACCGGAACAAGGAAAATCTTATCCAGCCTTGATTCAGATCTTTGAAGAAAAGCGGGAAAAAGGAAATGGCCAGCCACCGGAACAGGAAGTGTGGGTACGCGTTTCTTTAGAGACAGACAATATTGGTACGGTCGATCTCAGTTTTCGCTTGCAGGATAAAAAATATTTATCCATTTTTAGCCGGTTTGCCGATCCTGAAGCTGCTTCGGAGTTCCGAAGTAATTTGAGTGAACTACGCAAGGAGTTTGCGGGAACAGCGCTTGAACTGACGAAAATTGCCGTGACGCAACGATCACTGCAGGGAGGAAAGGCCGGTGGATGACGAAAAAAGAGCTCCTATGCAGGAAGCGGTCGCCATCCGGTATGATAAGGACCGTGAAGATGCTCCGCGTGTGGTGGCAAAAGGCAGGGGATTTGTGGCTCAGCAGTTGCTGGCAATCGCAAAGCGCCATGCAGTGCCGGTTTACCAAAATCAATCAGTGACGCAACTATTAATGGCTGTCGAATTGGATCGTGAAATTCCACCCGATCTTTATCAGGCGGTTGCGAATGTTTTGGCTTATGTATATCGGCTGGATGGACGGGCTTCAGGGAGGCCGGGAAAGCGAAAGTGAGTTTAATGAACGGTGTGGAAAAAGGCCGCTGCGGGGAGGACCTCGCAGCGGCCTTTTTGTTGGAACGGGGCTATCTTATATTGAATAGAAACTGGCGGGTGAAATCGGGCGAAATCGACATTATTGCCGAAAAAGAGCATACTCTGATCTTTTGTGAAGTTAAAAGCCGTGGGTCTCTTCGCTACGGATCGGGAGCCGAAGCGGTTGACGCTCGAAAGCAGCAACGAATTATCCGGACTGCATTGATTTATATGCAAAAATATGGTTATGACAATCCGCGTTGCCGTTTCGATGTTATTGAAATTCTTATGCCCTTTCAGAAAGAACCGAAAATATATCATATTGAAAATGCATTTGGTATGTGAGGAGCAAGTGGAATGTTTGCAAAAACAATCGGTGCAGGAATTTTTGGTCTGAATGGAATGAAATTGATCGTGGAAGTGGATATCTCGAACGGTATTCCAGCATTGGAGATAGTCGGTCTTCCGGATACGGCCGTTCGCGAATCCAAGGAACGAGTAAAGGCCGCCATTCGAAACAGCGGGTATGAATTTCCCTGCCGTCGGATTACTGTCAATTTAGCTCCGGCAGATTTAAAAAAAGATGGATCCGGACTCGATTTGGCCATAGCTGTGGGAATATTGGCGGCGGCGGGCCAAATCGGTGAATATGATTGGGAAAACACGGTCTTTGTCGGAGAATTATCGTTGGATGCTCAAGTACGCGAAATATCGGGTGTTTTACCGATGGCCATGATGTGCAGGGAACAGGGAATAAAAAGAATGGTTGTGCCTTGGGGAAACATATCGGAAGCAAAAGTAGTCGATAAAGTTAACATGATAGCTGTGGATAGTTTAAAGACGGTTTTATCAGTGTTGAGTGGTGAAAGTGAACGGGTAGCCTCGGAAAAATTTGCGGTGAGCAAAGAAAGAAATGCAGTCGGGCAGAAAAATGATGATTTTCAAGATGTGCAGGGACAATTTGCGGCAAAACGCGCCTTGGAAATTGCCGCTGCAGGGGGACATAATTTGCTGATGAGCGGACCTCCGGGCGCCGGAAAAACAATGCTCGCAAGACGGATTCCTTCGATTTTGCCGCCGATGACAATGGATGAAGCGCTGGAAGTAACCAAAATTTACAGCGTAGCTGGATTATTGGGAGCGTCCGGCGCTCTACTTACAGATAGACCTTTTAGATCGCCGCACCACACAATTTCTGCAGCAGCTATGGCTGGCGGAGGAAGAATTCCCAGACCGGGAGAGGTGACCCTGTCACATCATGGGGTTTTATTTTTAGATGAATTGCCGGAATTTCCCCGCCAAGTATTAGAGGTGTTGCGGCAACCGATTGAGGACGGGCAGGTGATGGTGTCTCGTGTCAATTCATCCTACACATATCCCTCCAGATTTATGCTGCTCTCTTCGATGAATCCTTGCCCTTGCGGATTTTCCGGGGATCCATCTCATGAGTGTTCTTGCAGTGAGGTGGAAATAAAACGATATTTGCACAGGATATCCGGACCTTTATTAGACCGTATTGATATGCATGTATCTGTTCCACGGCTTACATATGAAGACATGGTTTGCGGGCAAAAGGCGGAATCATCAGAGACTATTGCAAAACGTGTGGAAGCGGCCAGGATATTGCAGGCGCAACGATTGTCCGGAACTCGGATTTTTTGCAATGCGCATATGAATCACAGGCAGTTGCAGAAGTTTTGTCATATTTCTTCTGAAGCACAGTCCTTACTTCGTAGTGCCTTTGAAAAAATGAAATTGAACGCAAGATCCTATGACCGGATTATTAAAGTTGCCCAAACCGTTGCGGATCTTGAGGGAAAGGAAGTCATTTCGGCTAACCACATGGCGGAAGCGATACAGCTCCGATTATTTATAGCAGAAAAGGGCAACTGAAACCACTGCTTTTCTTAATGAAAAGCAGTGCGGTTTGGATAGCAGGATTTTATACCCAATATGAGGAATAATTTAATAACATACAATGGGTGAGAATACTGCTGGAGGGAAGAGGATGGAAGGTTCGTCGAGTTTTTATCGGACGATATTAAACCATTTAAATGAAGGCGTTTATTTTCTGGATGCAAATCGGATGATTACCTTTTGGAACAAGGGAGCGGAACGAATTACAGGGTATTCTGAAGATGAAGTCTTGCATAAGGCTTGCCATTGGAACCTTCTGATGCATACTGATGCAGAGGGAACCCACCTCTGTGAGGGCCGATGTCCGGTTGCCAAAACATTACAGGATGGAGTAGTGCGGGAAGAAACTATTTTTTTGCGGCATAAGCAGGGCTATCGTATTCCTGTATTGGTTCATATCCTTCCCATGCAAAGTCCGACAAAACAAATTGTAGGCGCTGTAGAAATTTTTACAGATCTATCTCATGATAACGAGTATACCCGTAAGATGAAGGCATTGGCTACCTTGGCATATTTTGATCTTGTGACTGGATTGACGAATCGCCGCTATGTGGAAAGCCGAATTCTTTTAACGTTGTCTGAATATAAAAAGAACCTGTCGCCGTTTGGCATTTTGTTGGTCAACATCGTGGGGTTTAAGATGCTGAACGACAAATATGGCCAAGAAGCCGGCGATCAGGTTTTGCAGGCAGTTGCCAGAATGATTGCAGGTGCGGTTGGACCTTCGGATGTTGTGGCAAGATGGGATGGCACACGCTTTTTGATTCTTTGCCCAAACACAAAGAATACAATACTGCGGCTGTTGGGGGAAAAGCTGAGAAATGTTGCCGAGCAGGCTGCAAATTCAATGGGATTTAAAGATGCTACACTGAAAATTGCCGTTGCCGGAACGATGAATCGCGTAGAAGATACCCCTGAAGAACTGAAACGCCGCATTGCAGGCTACCTTCAAGCAAGTGAAGCTAGAGACGGTGTTTGTGTGATGGATGAAGACTAACCCCTGTTTTACTCGACAAGCTGTAAATGGGGGTTTTCACGATAGTGCCGCCCTGCCTTGGCGCAAGGTTTTCCATCCACAGATACAATATCCGCAGTAAAGTTGACGCTATCTGCAAATAGGCTTGCACCAACTGCATAAACGTCAACTGGTGTTTTTTCCGCTTCAAATGCCGCTATTTTTTCAGCAGTAAATCCACCGGAAACCATGATTTTTACATGGTCAAATCCTTCGGCATCCAGCGCTTTTCGGACATTATGAACCAGACAGGAACAAACACCTGTTGGTTTAAAAGAGCCCATATGAGGTAATACGGAAACATCCACCAAGGTATCGGCAGTATCCATGCGAACTCCGTAAAGACGGGGACCAAATTTGCGTGCGACTTCCAATGCGGTTCGGACACAATCGTTGTCAAAATCAATCAATGCTACGCGATTGACGGCCGGGTCAATGTGTCGGTCAAAAGCTTCCGTTGCCGCTAACGTGTCTCCTTTATAGGCGGCAATTAAGGCGTGAGGGATTGTGCCCAGCGCATCACCATCCCAGTAGGAAGCATTGGCTGGAGTTGATACTCCGGTTATTCCTCCGATGCGGGCAGCATAACCATCATCTGCCTGCACTGCATAATGATCAAAACGAGAAGGAAAAAACAAGACAGGTTTGCCGCCGGCTGCACTCATTACCTTGTCAACATTTGTTGCAATTTTGGTTTGACGGGACAGGGACCCGAGATAGACGGTTTCCAAATGGACGAAGTCGGCGAGAGGGCCTTCAATGGTGAGTACAGTATCCCAGGGATTCAAGCGGTCTCCGTCAAACAAGGCTCTGATTTTTAATTCTTTTGCGTTATCCGCGCAGGTTTTCAAGATGGCGACGGCTTGATCGACTCCGCAAAGAACAGCCTTTTGTCGCTGAAAGACTTGCATGATGACGTGAGGATTGTAGTGATCTTTTTCCAAAATGTTTTTTGAGCGGACAAAATAACTGTCACTATAGAAACCCTTACGAATTTCATTCACCGGCAGATTGAATTTTTCCATGGGCAGTCGCTGTTTCATGAGAGGGGCCTCCTTCAATGGTGCTTCACTGGATCATTGTTACAATTATTACTATGATACAATATTGAAAGTCGGCCTGCAACAGGAGGAGTAGCATGTACTATCAACCGCGGGTGCTCCATTTTGAAGGGAAAGAGGCTGTAGCGTCCTGGATGGTCAATATGGGTTGCGATCCGTCAGGAATTGCGATTATGACACCCAAAGCTTTATTCAGAACCATTGGTGTTGAAAGTGTACCCACGAAGGCTGCCAATTTACTCAAACAGACTTTTCTTGCCAAAGGGGCTGAAGTTGCAGTGACAAGGGAAACTGCAGATCTTAGCGTTGAGCGCACTGATGTGCTGATCTGTGCAACCGTAAAACAATATCGCTTGGCGCTTGCACAACTGCGACAGCAGCCTTGGGGACTTCCAGAACTCGCAATGGCCATAGAACGGGCATTGATAAATGAAGAAAATTTTCCGGGCCGAAAGTATGAAATACATAAAAAATCTTGGGGGATCGAGCAGGGACATACCTTAATTATGGGGATATTAAATCTGACCCCCGACTCCTTTTCTGACGGAGGTCGGTACAATGAAGTTGAGGCTGCTGTCAAACAAGCCTTATTAATGGTTGGAGAAGGGGCGGACATTATTGATGTCGGTGCAGAATCGACTCGGCCCTATGGTTCGGTAAAAATCGATGCGGCGGAAGAAAAAGACAGGTTGCTGCCGGTGCTGAAAAAATTGGTGGAAGTGGCGCCTGTACCGATTTCTGTAGATACATATAAAAGTACGGTGGCTGCCGCGGCCTTGGAAATGGGGGCTGATATTATTAATGATATTTGGGGGCTGCAACAGGATTCTTCCATGGCGGAAGTGGCAGCTGCCTACGGCGTGCCTGTCGTGTTGATGCACAATCGTTTATCCACCATATCGAATAAAGACATTATGGCAGAGATGACGGAATTCTTTTCCCGCAGTGTTGAACTTGGGGTAAAGGCAGGAATTCATGAAGAACAATTTATACTTGACCCCGGTATTGGGTTTGGGAAAAACACCGCTCAGAATCTGGAAGTTTTGGGGCGGCTGTCGGAACTGAAAGCAATGGGATATCCTCTCTTGGTCGGTACTTCCCGTAAACGTTTCATTGGCGATATTCTCGGGTTACCTGTCGATGAGAGAGCGGAAGGCACTGGAGCGACAGTCGTACATTCGATTTTGAACGGCGCTTCCATTGTTCGGGTGCATGATGTAAAAATGGCGAAGCGAATGGCGGCGATGGCTGATGCATTGCAAGGATGGAGGCAATATGGGCATGGATAAGATAACATTATCCAACATGAAGTTTTTCGGTTATCATGGATGTGAAGAATACGAACGTCGCAATGGTCAAACCTTTGAGGTTGACGTTGAATTTGGCGCAAATCTGCAGACGGCAGGATTAACGGACAATTTATCGGATGCCGTGAATTATGTGAATGTTTTTTCGAAAATCAAGCAGGTCATGGAAAATGAACGATATGATTTACTGGAACGGGTTGCAACTTGTGTGGCAGAGCGGGTGCTGGAAGATGGACAGATTTCATCTGTTGTCGTGAGAATTCGAAAACCGGCCGTTCCTTTACCGGGAATGCTTGACTGTGTCCAAATCGAAATTTGCAGGGAACGAAATTCATGATCATTCTCGGACTAGGGTCGAATATGGGCGAAAGAGAATGCCATCTGCAACAGGCTTTGCGTTTGTTGGAATCGGGGGGTGATATCAGAGTGGATCAAGTGTCGGCCATTTATGACACGGATCCCTTTGGTGTGATCGACCAACCGGATTTTCTTAATATGACGGTCAGTGTTGAGACGAAGTTGACGCCACAAGCATTGTTACATAAATGCTTGCAGGTGGAAAATATAATGGGACGAATTCGTACGCAGCGTTGGGGACCGCGAGTTATCGACATTGATTTGCTTCTTTTTAATGACGTTCAAATTCAAAGCAGCGATTTAGTTTTACCGCATCCAGGAATAATGGAACGTCCTTTTGTAATCATTCCCCTGCGTGATATCGCCCCTGAATTGCGATTGCCGAACGGTCGAAAGGCTATGGACATGGCGGATGAGTTTGAAAAAATGGAAGGACAGGTCGTTCGAAAAGGGAAAAAAGTCAAGTGGGATACGCTCAAAAAATGTTTTGTGTGAAGTCGGGCGGGCAAGCGCAGCTTGTCCGTAATTTTTTTGCTTGACCCCGCTTGAAATGCAGGACTATAATAAGGACCATATTGTCGGTCCATATTGAGGATGATGGATGACATGAATCATATTTATGAAGCAATGCTGTTGATGGTATCAGGAATAGGCCGGGCAAAACTGACAAGGCTTATTGAATATTTTGGAGATGCGCAGATTGCCTGGACGGCAACGAAGCAAGACCTTGCGGAATCCGGCCTTCTGGGGATAAAAGAGGTTATTGCTCTCGATACGTTGCGTAATCGCATGGATGTCGCAGAGACGGTAAAACACTGGAGACAGATGGGGATATCGGTGTGCGGTTTACAGGATGAAAACTATCCGGCATTATTGCGAAATATTTTTGATCCGCCTCCACTTCTGTTTTATCGAGGATGTTTGCAAAAATGGGCTTTGCCGGTTGCAATTGTTGGATCAAGGCATGCTACACCTTATGGGAAAAGTGTGGCCCGATCTTTCGGCGAGAAATTGGCTTGTGCGGGAGTTACCATAGTAAGCGGGGCTGCCCGGGGGATAGATACTGCAGCACATGAAGGAGCTTTGGCA
>CAZSRN010000070.1:0-9242 GCA_964609115.1 uncultured Veillonellaceae bacterium
AAAACGTCGGAAGTCGGGTTCATAATCCGGGTATAGATGTTGCCTGGCTCTTGTAATCCAAATAGACGAGCCGCATGGTCGGTGTCATTAAAAACATAGGATGATGTCTGATAAATCGGAACCGCCCGTGAATGGGTGGTCGGGTCCGGTTTCTGACCCGCATGGAGCGCCTGGGTTTCGGGTGCGTATTGTTTTTCTTCCGCCATGATATTGCCTCCTCAAATTTACAATTCGATATGCCCTATGTACTCAACTGTGAACAGTTTTTGGGATCATCACCGTCAATGAGGCCGCAGACTTCTTTGAAAGCGCCGAACCCTGTTTTTTTCAGTATCGCCTGAAACGGGTTGCGCGTCAATACCGGCAATTCTTTCACAGTACGCATCGATCCATGCTTTCAGCAGAATACTTTGTTGCCTAAAAACTGAAGGCCGAAAATGATCAAACATTTTCGGCCTTCAGTTTTCTGATAAACCAAACGTTCAACGTTATAAAGATACTGCCGGTTTAGAACGCAGGAACCACTGCGCCCTTATATTTGTCTTCGATGAATTTCTTAACTTCCAGCGAAGTCAACGCCTGCGACAATTTCACGATCTCCGGGCGGTTTTCGTCACCCTTGCGGATCGCCAAAATATTGGCGTACGGTGATTCCTTTCTCTCAATAAACAGCGAGTCCTTTGTCGGATTCAGCTTGGCTTCCAGTGCATAATTGGAGTTGATAACGGCAATGCCCACATCATCCAACGCTCTGGGAAGCTGCGGAGCTTCCAATTCCTTGATAACCAACTTCTTGGGATTTTCGGCAATGTCCTTGACCGTTGCCTTGATTCCGACGCCTTCTTTTAGCTTGATCAACCCGGCCTGCGCCAAAATTGTCAGCGCCCGTCCTCCATTGGTCGGATCATTGGGTATCGCCACTTGGGCGCCGCTCGTCAACTCATTCAGATTTTTAATCTTCTTCGAATAAATTCCCATCGGCTCGATATGCACCGATACCGTATGGGTTAGCGCCAGCTTGCGGTCGGCGGCAAACTGTTGCAGATACGGAATGTGCTGAAAGAAGTTGGCATCCAGTTCTTTATCCGCTAATGCCGCATTCGGCCGCACATAGTCGGTAAACTCCACAATTTTAAGTTCGATCCCGTCTTTGGCCAACAACGGTTGAATCACTTTCAGGATTTCCGCATGGGGCACCGGTGTAGCTCCCACTTTGAGAACAATTTTCGAGGATGCAGGCGCGGTCGGCTGCGTCGTCTGCTTTTTGTCGCCGCAACCAGCCGATAGTACTGTCATTGCAATCATTGTCAGAAGTAGCGCTATGATTCTTTTCATGAAAACTCCCCCTTTGACCTTCTTCCATATAAAATACTACAACCTATGCCGCATCGCAAGTATTTCACCCGGAGTGATTTGAGCTTGCCGCCCTCAATGCCGCGTCATACGCTTTCACCTCTTGCTTAGCCCGCCAACACATAAAAGTAAACCGTGATAAAATGAGCCGCACTGCCCGCAATGACAAACAAATGCCAAATCGCATGATGAAACGGCAACCTTCGGGCCAGATAAAAAATGCTACCCAAGCTATACAGAAGCCCGCCTGCAACCAACCAGAACAATCCGGCTGTGGGCAACGCCGTTACCAGCGGTTTGGCGGCGAAAACGATCAGCCACCCCATTAACAGATAGCCCACTGTGGATATTATTTTAAATCGTCGGGCAAACATGGCCTGAAACACAATGCCGGTTATGGCCAATCCCCAAATTACACCAAATAATATCCATCCCACCAGACCCCGAAGCACAATCAGCAAAAATGGCGTATACGTTCCGGCAATCAACACATAAATCGCCGAATGGTCAATAATCTGGAGTATCTGCTTCACCTTGCGATCGGTAAAGCTGTGGTACAGCGTCGAAGACAGATACAGCAGAACCAGGGAAACGCCATACACCACAGCGCCGGCAATACACCAGACATCTCCCGTGGCGCAAGCCGACAGCAGCAACGCCGTCAGGCCGACTACCGACAATCCTGTTCCCACCCCATGGGTTACTGCATTGAGTCTCTCTTCCATCTCCCAGCACCTCTCCTTTATAGTAAACACCCTGACGATTGAATATGCAACAGGCCTTTTGCCTTGCTGCCCATTTCGGCAACCCCGGTCAATTTTGCAACCCAATGTAACGCTACTTTCTTGCTCGAGCCATGGATTTATGTTATTATTTTTGTATTGTTTGAACTTATCAGGAAGCTGAAGGTCAAGCGGGAAAACCGTTTGGCCTTTTTGTTAATGAAGTGAATAAAGTCAGGGAGGAATGTACCATGCCCGTATTTAAAGCACTTACCATTGCAGGCTCCGATACCAGCGGCGGAGCCGGGTTGCAGGCGGATTTGAAAACCTTTCAGGAATTCGGCGTCTACGGCCTGACCGCAGTCACTGTAATCGTTGCGCAAAATCCCCATAACAACTGGGCTCATGATGTATATCCATTAGCGTTGGATGTATTGGAGGCCCAAATCGAAACCGTTTTGTCGGGAATCGGCGTTGATGCCATGAAAACAGGGATGCTGGCAACAGAAGAAGTGATCTCGCTGGTAGCCAAAAAGCTGGACCAATATTCCGCGAAAAACGTAGTCATTGATCCCGTCATGGCGTGCAAAGGCGCCGGTGAACCCCTGCATCCCGAATCAGCCGTCAGTATTCGCAAATTGTTGGCCCCCCGCGCCACCGTCATTACGCCCAACATTTTTGAAGCTGTTCAGTTAAGCGGCCTGCCTGACATCCTAACCGAAGACGACATGAAACAGGCCGCACAGGAAATTTATAAGTTAGGTCCGCAAAACGTATTGATCAAAGGGGGAGCCAAAATCAACACCCCCGATGCCGTCGATGTCCTGTATGACGGCAAAGACTTTACCATCCTGCGGTCGCCGAAATTCGACACCCAATATACGCATGGCGCCGGTTGCACTTATTCCGCCGCCGTTACGGCCGGACTTGCCGCCGGTCTGTCTGTCGTCGATGCCGTAAAACAAGCCAAGGCTTTTATTACTGCCGCCATTGAGTACTCTTTCCCGCTGAATCAATATGTCGGACCGACGTATCATGCGGCTCATCGGCTGAAAAAATGCTGATGAGCCTTCCTTGTTGATGCAAATTTAATCCGTAAACAATGCCGTCGAGAGATAACGCTCGCCGGTATCCGGCAGCAATACGACGATCACCTTGCCGGCATTTTCCGGACGTTTGGCGACTTGCGTCGCGGCCCAGGCCGCCGCACCGGAAGAGATCCCGACCAGAAGACCTTCCGCTTTTGACAGCGCCCGCGAGGTTGCAAACGCTTCCTCATTGCCTACCGGGAGAATTTCATCGACAATCGCCCGATTGAATACATCCGGTACAAAACCGGCGCCGATTCCCTGAATCTTGTGGGGACCCGGCTGTCCGCCGGACAACACCGGCGAAGCCGCAGGTTCCACTGCGATGATTTTCACGGCCGGTTTGTATTTTTTCAGTGCTTCGCCAACGCCGGTTATTGTGCCGCCAGTACCCACGCCGGCAATGAAAATATCCACCTTGCCGTCGGTATCTTTCCAGATTTCTTCCGCCGTTGTTTTCCGGTGAATCTCCGGATTGGCCGGATTTTTGAATTGTTGGGGAATGAAGGAGTTCGGATTTTCTTGCGCCAGTTCTTCCGCTTTGGCGATCGCGCCTTTCATGCCTTCAGCGCCGGGTGTCAGAACCAGTTCCGCGCTCAACGCCTTGAGCAGGTTGCGACGCTCAATGCTCATGGTTTCCGGCATGGTCAACACCAATTTATAGCCTTTGGATGCTGCCACAAAGGCCAGCCCGACGCCGGTGTTGCCGCTCGTCGGTTCGATGATCAGCGTGTCTTTGTTTATTTTTCCCGCAGCTTCGCCTGCTTCGATCAATGCCAGCGCGATCCGGTCTTTTACGCTGCCCAGCGGATTGAAGTATTCCAGTTTGGCTACGATGGATGTCGGCAGACCGGCCTCCTTACTGTAGCGGTTCAGTGCCAACAGCGGGGTATTGCCGATCAGGTCCGTCAATTTCTGTGCGATTTTGGTCATTTTGATTCCTCCCTATTTTGCAGTCTGTGAAGAAAGAAAGGCTCAAAAAACGCTTCCATCGAAGTGTCCTTTGAGCCTTCAGTTTTTCTGATCAGCTGCTTGTTTTAATTTATACCTTATTATTTCACTCAGATTTCAGTTTGTCAACAGCCGCACCATATTTTTACCAAACGGCTACGAAAGCTCCCTTGTACTGTTTTTCGATAAACTCTTTCACTTCCGCCGACTGATAGGCTTTGATCAGCTTCTGAAATACCGGATCGGTCTTGTCTTTGGTACGAACGGCGATTACGCAGGCGTAGGGAGATTTGGTGTCTTCGAGCAGAATTGAATCCGTCTTGGGAGACAACCCGGCCACCACGGCATAGTTTGCATTCACCGCCGCGATATCGACGTCATCCAGCGACCGGGGCACTTGCGCCGCTTCCAGCTCTTTGATCTTCAGGTTTTTGGGATTATCGACAATATCCTGGGGAGTGGCCTTGAGACCCGCTTTGGGATTCAATTTGATCAGACCGGCTTTTTCCAGAAGCAACAGTCCGCGACCGCCATTAGTCGGATCATTCGGCACCGCAACGGTTGATCCGGGTTTCAGCTCATCCAGCTTTTTGATTTTTTTCGAGTAAATCCCCATCGGGATAATGATGGTCTGCGCAATTGATGTCAATTCGTATTTGCGTTCTTTGATCTGATTGTCCAGAAAGGGTTGGTGCTGGTAGCAATTGGCGTCAAGATCGCCTTGATTCAAAGCGACATTGGGCTGAATAAAATCGTTGAACTCGACGATTTGAATAGTCAGGCCGTCTTTCGCCGCAACTTTTTTGGCAACCTCCATGACTTCTGCTTGCGGTCCGGACGTGACCCCGACTTTGATCGAATTGCGCGCTGCAGCCGGAGCTGATTTTGCCGGTTCAGGTTTCTTTGTATCGCCGCACCCTGCCAGTGCAAAAACTCCCAATGTAATGACTGCGACCCATGTAATCCACTTTTTCTTGTTACCCATACCGTTACCTCCTCTTTCCTTTCCACTTGCCACAAATTAGAGTTTTGCTTTGCTGTTTATAAGTTGTAGCGCCTCCCGTCGTATCCCTCAAAAGGTCAATCTAAATTCCGTCGCCGCCAATGCCCACCAAATCCGGCAACCGTCTTTTTTCCGTCCGGTCGATCTGAACCACCCGCCCGGACTGGATTTTAACAACGATCTGCCCAAAGTGCAGATCCATCAGCGCTGCTTTGAGGCCAGGCAAAGGATCGGCGTTTGTCGGTTTACCATTCTGCAGTCGGCAGGGTGATTTTTTCACGGCAGGAAATTGAAACTTTTCATTGCGTTCCAATTGAACAATCCGGGCATCCTGCACAGTGAAAACCAATGACCCAAATTCAATTTCGTTGATCAAACGGGAAACGGTCGCACTGATTTCGGCCGTGAACAGCTGATCATTTTCCATGCGCTCTCACTCCTGTCCTTTTGCATGGCGGAGATCTTCATCCCAACGCCTTCACAAAAAATAGAAAACCTCTGTTCAAAGGAACAGAGGTTTATTGGTTCTGCCTCGTCCCCTCATCTTTCAGGATTGCTCCTGCTGGAATTGGCACCACTGCATTGCTGCCGGTTGCCGGGTGTCATCGGGCCAGTCCCTCGACCACTCTCGATAAGAGAAGCTTTATAAAATTTTTATTATCCCGATTATAATGCTCGGATATTTAGTTTGTCAATAGCATTTTGAAATTAAATAAACTTCCAATAACAACCACAGAAATACAAAAAAGGTATCATTTTTTTATACTTCTTATGCCGGTCGCACATGCACTTGTTTCTCCTTGCTTCTCAGCGCGCTGTCCAACCTGAACCGTCAGCTTTCCCATGCCATCCGAGTTTTTAACGAATAACTCATCAAAGCTCTTCAACATCCCCAAAATGACTCTCCCAGAACCTGCACCTGCACCCGCCGCTGACGCGGCCCGTCGTATTCGCAGAAATAAATCCCCGGCCAAGTCCCCAGCTGTAAAGTACTTTCCTCAACCGGAACCATCACCGAAGCACCGGTCAGCAGACTTTTCAGATGCGCCGGCGAATTTCCCTCGCTATGCCGGTACCGCAATGCGGGCGCCATGGTATTCAGCGCCGCCAGCAGGTCGTTCACCACATCGGGGTCGGCATTTTCATTGATCGTCACCCCGGCGGTCGTGTGCGGCACGAAGATTTGGCAAATTCCCTGCCGCACCTGACTGCGGCGCACGATTTCCGCCACCTTCCTCGTAATATCGATAAACCCTTCGGGCGGCGTCTGCAGCAAAAATTGTTCCATGAGCGTCCTCCTTAGCTGATCCATAGCATCTGAGATCATTCCGCAGATAAGATTTCGGACAAGCCTCGCTTCTGACAATTATTAATTAGATAAAGACCGCCGATCATCCTTTATTCGGTAACCGCGGGCGACCAAAATAATAATTGCAAAATTTATCTGTTGCATTTTGCAACTATTTGTCGTATCATTATTTTACGAAACGTTTCAAGTTTTCGTGAAAGGGGTGCCCTGTATGAACCATGTACCCGCACAAGCCGCTGCACTGCGCGAATTAATGCGCACACTGATCCGCAAACTCGGCCTGTTGGAACGCAGCGAAGCTACCTGCTGCGCCATGACTTTCAGCCAATGTACTGCGCTCGTTGAAATCGGTCGGGGCGGCTTTCTCTCGGTCAATCAATTGGCGGAACGACTGGATCTGGATAAAAGCACAGTCAGCCGCTCTTCGGACAAACTCGTCGCCGATGGGCTGCTGTTGCGTGAAGAAGACCCGAACGACCGTCGTTATGTAGTCTTAAAGCTAAGCGATAAAGGACTGCAAATCTATCGTGACATTGAGCAGCGCATGGCTGACTATTTTGAAACGGTTATCGCCGATATTAACCCCAAAGAACGTCAGCAGTTGCTGGTCAGTCTTCAACTTCTGACAGAAGCGATCAAATCCAAAGAATGCTGCTAAAGCAAAATTTATGTGAAAAAAGGAGAATTTCGAATGAATAAAATGAACTCCGAAGAAATTCGGGAAAAGGTCCGGCAACGTTACGCTCAGGCAATCACGGCAAAAACCGGTTGTGGTTGCGGCCAGGGCGGGTGTTGCAGTTCAGGCCCCAACAAAGCAACCGATGCCATTACCGGAAGTCTTTATGCAACGGACGATGTCGCCGGCTTGTCGCCGGAACTGGTGGAAGCCTCTTTAGGTTGCGGCAATCCAACCGCCCTGCCCCCTCTATATGCCGGAGAAGTCGTGCTGGATCTTGGAAGCGGAGCCGGGCTCGATGTGATCCTTTCAGCGCGCCGTGTAGGCCCGTCCGGCAAAGCTTACGGTCTGGACATGACGGATGAGATGCTGGCGGCAGCCAATGCAAATAAAGCCAAACTTGGCATTTCCAACGTTGAATTTCTGAAAGGCCACATTGAAGAGATTCCCCTGCCTGACAACAGTGTAGATGTTGTCATCTCCAATTGCGTCATCAACTTGTCCGTTGACAAGGACGCCGTATTCCGGGAAATTCATCGGGTCCTCAAGCCGGGCGGCCGGATGGCGGTATCCGACATTGTTACCTTGAAACCGCTGCCGGAATGGCTGCGCGAAAACCTTGCCGTCTGGACCGGCTGTATTGCGGGCGCACTGAGTGTGGAAGAATTTAAAACCAAACTGGAGACTGCCGGGTTTTCAACACCGTCCATAGAACTGACCCGGGTATATGACCCCGCTGATTTGGGATTTGATCCGACCGAGGCCAAAGATTCCATTGGCAGCGCTTTTATCCGGGCGCAAAAAGCCAAACACGTGTTTAAGCCGGGAATTGATTTTCAGATTCGCAAAGCAGAATTTGCGGACTTTCCCGCCATTCACGCGTTGCTCCTCGCCGCCGGCTTGCCGGTTGCAGGTGTCGATGCGGTCAGCGGCGAATATGTGGTGGCCGACCTGGCCGGAAAAGTCGTCGGCGTAGTGGGGATCGAAAAATCCGGTGGCGCCGCTTTATTACGGTCCTTCGCCGTGTTGGCCGATTTTCGTAAGCGCGGAATTGGTGAAACGTTGGTGCGCCACATGCTGGACAAAATGAAAACGGAAAATATTTCACCCCTCTATATTTTGACCAACACGGCGGAAGCATTCGCGGCCCGCTTCGGGTTCGTCAAAGTCAGCCGCGAAGAAATCCCTGCCGCGCTACTCGCCGGTTCCGCCCTCGGGGCCGCCTGCCCATCCAGCAGCACCTGCATGAAACGGAAATAAACCCTGCCGTTTGCAAGCTCCCGGATTTTCCGGGGGCTTTTTTGCTTTTTCTCTCCCTGCTTCAATTCGATACTCCAGTGCTCTTCCGTCCCGTGCCCGAAACGTCCTCTCTGCCCCATCTTGACTTTATAAAAACAAGGTTCTATACTTGAAATGAAATGATACCCTACCGGGGTATGGTAATTAAGTTTTGAAAGAGGGTTCTCGATGCTGACCGACAAAGAAAAGGCCGACATGAAACAACGGTTGAAGAAAATCTCCGGACAAATTACCGGCATCGACAAAATGCTGGATGATGGGCGGTACTGTGTCGACGTCGTGCAACAATTGTTGGCCGCCCGCGCCGCCATCAACAAGGTCGCCCTGCTGATCATCGAAAGCCACGCCAAGAGCTGCGTGGTTTCGGCAATCCGCGAAGATCGCGCCGATGAGAGCCTCGACGAACTCATGAATGTGCTGAAGCAGTTTACGAAATAGAGTCGGAGATATTAAGAAAACGGAATCGACAGCGGTCTCATACCCCGCTGCCGATCATTCTGTGCACAATAGCAACCGATACTTTTCCTGAATAAAGGAGGGGATCCTCTTGGCAACCGAAACAACAAATAAAGCTCTTCGTTCCAGCACACTGAAAATTACCGGCATGACCTGCGCTGTCTGCGCAGGCCGCATTGAAAAAGGGTTGGGAAAACTACCCGGCGTGGAAAAAGCGACTGTCAATTTTGCCGCGGAAACTGCCAGTGTGGCTTATGATTCGCAGCAAATCAGCGTAAGCGACCTTGCTGCCAAAGTGTCCGATCTGGGCTACCAAGTAATTACCGACAAGGTGCAGTTCAAAATTACCGGAATGAGTTGCGCCGCCTGTTCTGCCCGAATTGAA
>CAZSRN010000071.1:0-9177 GCA_964609115.1 uncultured Veillonellaceae bacterium
TTTATATTATGTCCAAACAACGGGGATACAAAGTGGAGCCCAAAGCGACTTGGGGCGAGCGTCTGAACGCGACGTGGAAAGCTATTCCTTCATTAATGACACCTGTCATCATGTTTTCAGGGATCGTCTTCGGGATTGTCACACCGACGGAAGGCGCCGGAATTGCCGCCGCCTATGCGATTTTTCTCGGCTTTGTAATTCACCGAGAAATGACGTTGCCCGAACTTTACCACATTTTGCTGCGGACGGTGCATTGTACAGCGGTTATTTTGATGATCATCTGCAGTGCATCGGCCATTACCTGGGTTGTCCAGACTTCCGGACTGCCTAATATGGTTGCGGGCTGGCTGTTGTCGATTACCGACAGCAAAACATTACTGCTGATTTTGATCAATGTGGTACTGCTGATTATGGGGTGCCTGCTGGAAAGCAACTCAATCATCATGATCATGGTGCCGGTGCTGATGCCGTTGATCAAGGCGTTGCACATAGACCCGGTCCATTTTGGGGTATTTTTTATTTTAAATGTTATGATTGGTTTGATCACGCCGCCGGTCGGGATGTGTCTGTATGTAATCACCAATATTTCCGAGGTTTCGTTCGATCGTTTATCCCGGGCCATTATTCCCTTTATCATTCCGTTGGTGGTCGTGCTGTTCCTGATCACGTTCATTCCGGATCTGGTGATGTGGCTGCCGAACCATGTGATGGGGATGGCGAAATAGGGAGTAACGGGCTGCAGAGTTTACCTGAAAAATGAAGTGAAAGAAGGGTTCGTATGAAAACTGTAGTGGCAATTTACACTGCAATGGCAATCGGGCTGATGAACGATATCAAGCAAATGGTTGCCGAAGAAATTCCCGGCTGTCGCCTGATCAACATTGCCGATGACAGCCTGATTCAGGACGTTATCAAGGCAAATGAAGTCACACCTGCTGTTTCCCGGCGCTTGATGGATTATTACCGGGCAGCTGAAGAAGCAGGAGCCGATGTCATTCTGAATACCTGTTCGTCCATCGGTGAAGTGGCGGATATGGGCAAAAAGTGCGCTCGTGTTCCGCTTGTCAAAATTGATGATGCGATGGCGCTCAAGGGTGTTCAAATGGGAGATCGGGTCGGCGTTATTGCCACGTTGCCGACAACACTCGGCCCGACAGTGCGGTTGGTACAGCGAAAGGCCGACGAAACCGGCAAGAAGATCACGGTGGTGGAAGGGTTGGCCAAAGGCGCATTTGAAGCGCTGATGTCCGGCAAGGCGGAAGAACATGACGCCTTGATTCTTCAAACTGCTAAAGACATCGCCGGTCAAGTCGACGTGATTGTTCTGGCGCAAGGCTCAATGGCAAAGATGCAGGATAAATTGAGCCAGGCAACCGGAAAACCGGTATTGTCCAGTCCCAGGCTGGGAGTGCAGGAAGTCCGGGACATTCTGAAGGGGGCGGCGAAATGAGCTGCGATGTTGCAAATCTGATCGACAAGGCGCGCATCCTGCGCCGGGATGTTGTAAATACCGTGTACTTGGCGAAGGACGGACACCCGAGTCCGGCCCTGTCCTGCGCTGATATTGTGGCGGCCTTGTTTTTCAAGGTCTTGAACATTGACCCGAAGAATCCCCAATGGGAAAATCGGGATCGGTTTGTGTTGTCCAAGGGGCATGCCTGTCCGGTTCTGTATGCAGCATTGGCTCGTCGGGGCTATTTCTCGCTGGATGAACTGCCGGGACTTCGCAGTCTCGGTTCCAAGTTGCAGGGCCATCCCTGCATGCGCAAGACGGTTGGCATTGACATGACTTCCGGGTCTTTGGGCAATGGAGTTTCAATCGGTGTCGGAATGGCGATTGCCGGGAAATATAAAAAACAGGACTATTATACCTATGTCATTACCGGCGACGGTGAACTGAGCGAAGGCATTATCTGGGAGGCTGCAATGTCGGCGGCCAAACATAAATTAGGCAAACTGATCGTATTTGTCGACAACAATGGGTTGCAGAGCGGCGGACGAATTGAAGATATCGGCGGAGTACCGCCGATTCTCGAAAAATGGCAGGCATTCCGGTGGCATTGTCAGGAAATTGACGGACATAACATGGAACAGATCCTCGCCGCCATTGATGCCGCGAAACTTGAAACGGAACGTCCTTCGATGATTCTGGCGTATACTGTCAAAGGCAAGGGAATTCCCTATATGGAAAAAGACAATGCCTGGCATAAAAAAGTGCCGACGGATGCCGAGTGGCGTGAAGCCATGGAATTGCTGGGAGGGATTGACGGTGAGTAACTATACGGGTTCACGCGAAGCATTCGCTGCCGCGATGATGCAGCTTGCTGCAGAAGATAGCCGATACATGATTATTTCTCCGGACTCGATGAAAGCCATGCGCGTTGTCGGATTCGCCGAAAAATATCCGGACCGCTTGATCGAGCTTGGAATCGCCGAACAAAATGCCGTGGCCTGCGCCGCCGGCATGGCCACTTGCGGACTGGTTCCCTTTGTTGCAACATACTCCGGATTTATAACAATGCGGGCCTGTGAACAAGTTCGCACCTTTGTAGCTTATCCCAAAGTCAACGTCAAGTTGGTCGGCGCTAACGGCGGCATCTTCGGCGGCGAGCGGGAAGGTGTTACGCATCAGTTCTTTGAAGATTTGGGCATCTTGCGCTGCATTCCCGACATGACGATCGTGGTTCCTTCCGATCCGTCGCAAGTGTTTGCAGCGACAATTGCCATTGCCAAATATGAGGGACCGGCTTTCCTGCGGGTGGCCAATGGCCGTGAACATGTGATTTTTGACAAGGAAATTCCCTTTGAACTGGGCAAAGCACGAAAACTGACCGAAGAAGGTACGGATGTGGCCTTGATGGGATGCGGCTTCATTATGAGCCGGGTATTGGAAGCGGCAGAAAAACTGAAGCAACAGGGAATCAAGGCAACGGTTCTGGAAGTGCACACCCTGAAGCCACTGGATTCCGCGGCGATAGCTGATTTGGCCCAAACGACCGGCGCTGTGGTAACGGTAGAAGATCATAACATTATTGGCGGGTTGGGTAGCGCCGTAGCAGAAGTAATCGCCGAACAAGCCCCGGCATCTTTGGTTCGAATCGGGTTGCAGGATGTGTTTCCGGAATCCGGTCCGGCGGAGGCATTGCTGGACCACTATCACATGGGAGTCGATGATATCGTGCAAGCCGCCAAATTGGCGATGAAAAAGCGCGATCAACGGAAATAAGCGATAGGTAGACAAGGGAGAATTGTGTTACGGCAAATATGAAGAGAAAAATGAAAACCAGGGATGGAAATGCCGCCGCAGCGCACATATCCTATGCGTTTACCGATGTTGTGTATTGGACTCCAAAGAACCGACGATGAGTTTCCGGGAATTCCTTCCGAGGCGCTGTTTGCCAAAACCGAACAGGACGTGAAGGAGCGCCTGCAAGGGTAACGGAAGTTGGCGGGCTTGGTGTAAACGCAGCATTTCTTTTGTTGTTGACGCGTGAGCAAGTTGACAAGGCGGATGCAGAACAGCTATATTTAGAGTGCGAGCTGCATCGGGGTAAAACCTGTCCCTGAGTGGGGATGGGTTTTACTTTTTGCGTAAGCAAAGCAGCCTGATTTGTAAGGAGGTTTTTCCACGATGTCTGTACTGGATACGCTCGTCGAGCGCGGCTTTGTCCATCAAATGACGCATGAAGAAGAAATAGCCGAACTGTTGGAGAAAGAAAAAATCACTTTTTATATCGGTTTTGATCCGACAGCAGACAGCCTGCATGTGGGTCATTTTCTAGGCATGATGGTTATGGCGCATATGCAGCGCGCCGGGCATCGCCCCATCTGCCTCATTGGCGCCGGGACAGCCATGATTGGCGATCCTTCCGGCAAAACGGACATGCGCAAAATGATGACGTTGGAAACGATTCAACATAACGGCGAATGTTTTAAGAAACAGATGCGGCGCTTTATTGATTTTACCGATGATAAGGCGTTGATGATGAATAATGCGGACTGGTTGTTGAAACTGAACTATGTGGGAATGTTACGGGATGTCGGGGCCAGTTTTTCGGTTAACCGGATGCTGACGGCCGATTGCTACAAGCAGCGGCTCGAACGCGGTCTGACATTCCTTGAATTCAATTATATGATCATGCAGGCGTATGATTTTCTGGAACTGCACCGGCTGACCGGCTGTTCCATGCAAATGGGCGGGGCGGATCAATGGTCCAATATTTTGGCCGGCGCGGATTTGATCCGACGGAAGGAAAGCAAACCTGCCTATGGACTTACGTTTACGCTGCTTACTACAAGCGACGGACGCAAAATGGGAAAGACGGAAAAAGGGGCCTTGTGGTTGGACCCGGAAAAAACTTCGCCCTATGATTTTTATCAGTATTGGCGGAATGTGGACGACGCGGATGTTCAGAAGTGCCTGGCGTTGCTGACGTTTTTGCCGATGGATGAAGTTCGGCGACTCGGCGCACTGAAGGATCAGGAGATCAATACGGCGAAAAAAGTATTGGCGTATGAAGTGACGCAGTTGGTGCATGGCAAGGAAGAAGCGGATCGGGCGCAGCAAACGACGGAAGCGTTGTTTGGCGGCGCAGGGGCGATCGATAATGCGCCGACGGTGACTATTTCCCGGGAAATGATTGGAACGAAGCTGGTTGACATATTGGCAGGTGCCGGTGTATTTTCATCCAAGAGCGAAGGCCGTCGGCTGATTCAGGGCGGCGGATTGTATATGGGCGATGAAAAAGTGACAGACCCCGATTTTCTGTTAGCGGCAGACCGATTTGACGAGGGCGGGGTATTAATTCGCAAAGGCAAGAAGAGTTATCATCGGCTTGTGGTTGAATAATATGGCAATAAAAAGGATTTTGGAGGGCTGATGTGAAAACAGTCAAAAGCCCATTGGATGGATACTTGAAATATATATATGTTTCTGTAGGTGATCCGGTGCAAAAGGGGCAAATTCTTGCGGTTGTATGCATCTTGAAGATGGAGAATCCCATCCCCAGCGATAGGGACGGGATCGTCAAAGAAATTTTTATCAAGAAAAAAGCGAATGTCAAACGCGGGCAAGCGCTGTTGAGTATTGAATAAAGTAATGGAGTTGAAGGAGGAAATAATCTGTGGAGATGCAGTCCATACCGCCGGCATTGCCGGAACAACCCCATTATGCCGGATTCTGGATTCGTTTATTGGCCTACATCATTGACGCCGTTATTTTGGGCGCAATAAGCTTTCCGCTGATACAAGTGCTCAGTTCCATGGGGATTGGCGATCATTCCACCAATGTGCTGAGTATTGCAATCAGCTGGATGTATTTTGCCGTATTTGAGAGTTCCACATGGATGGGATCTCCGGGCAAGAAAGCTTTGGGACTGATCGTTACGGATGAACAGGGGCAACAGCTCAGTGTGGGGAGAGCAACCCGGCGATACTTTGCCAAAATTTTGTCGGCCTTGCTTTTGGGCATTGGCTTTTTTATGATCGCGTTTACAGCCCGCAAACAGGGGTTGCACGATAAAATTTTCCACACATTGGTAGTGAAAAAGGCGAAGACAAACTGAGCCATTGTTGATCGCTTGTAGACAAGACTGTGGATTTTGCGAACGAATTGTCTGCAATCAAACTACAAACCCAAAGTTGGAACAGATGGAGCGAACACGAGGATATTTCCGGTGTTCGCTCCATCTGTGCAATTGGTTGTCCATCATTGCGGTTATACCTTGCCTACGGGCAGACCCATCAGAGTCGACGCCCCACAACCGGCAACAAAAAATTACTTTGCATCCTCCATCAGTTGGTTGGCGAATTGGTCCAATTTAATGGCCATGGCATTGATCTGTTGGACAGAAGCGGCAACTTGACCGAGAGCATCGGCTATCTGGGTTATGCCGCCTTCAATTTGCGTGGTTTGCTGATAAGAAGACTCGCTGGATTCTTGAATTAGTTTCATGATCAGTTCGACCTTTTTGATAGAGTCGGCGCTGTTGGAAGCCAATTTGCGAATTTCTTCGGCCACCACGCCGAAACCGCGTCCCTGTTCGCCGACCCGTGCCGCTTCAATCGCCGCATTAAGGCCCAACAAATTGGTTTGAGAAGAAATATTGCGGATCAAGCCCAGAACTTGATCGGTTTCCTTGGCTTGTTTCTGCGATTCCAGAGAGGACTGCGTAACTTTGTGACTTACAGCGGAAATTTCTTCGGCTTGTGCGGAGATTTCCTCGCTTGTACTGGCCAGGGAAGAGATTGCATCCGTCAAGCCGGCGGCCATTTCCTTAAAACCGTCATAGCGCTCAACAGACTCACTAATGACTACACTGCCGATGACCTCATTGCGATCATTAAAGATGGGGTTGGCTAATGCCACGTATGGAATGCCCCGAACGGCTTTATCAATTTTATTAAAAAAACGTTTTTTTTCGGTGATGGCTTTGTGGGTTGCACTGCCTGTTCGGATAGCGTCCCCTACCGTTACTTTTAAATCCAGACTTTTTGCCGGTTTATACAGTAAATATTTTTCACGGTCAGCAATGGTTACCCCATAGTCCGCGGGAACAAAATCATTCAAACGTGCCAGTACATACAGATATCGATCCATGATTTCCTGATCTTCGACATGCACAGATGGTTCCTCCCTTGCAGATATTCCGCAGATGCAAGTTGTTGTTCACTTTTTTGAGCATGAGAAACCGTGAGAGGGTTTTCCTTCTCACGGTTTCTCATGCGGTTGATTATTACCAGAGACCCAGAACCTTCCACCAAAGACCGCCAACGCCTACCCAGATGATCATGTTGACGACGGAAGCCCCAAAGCCGAGTTTCCACCAAGTGCCTTGGGATACATAACCGGCGCCGAAGTAGATGGGAGCTGTTCCGGTGGAATAGTGGGTCAAACCGCCGCACAGATTGGACAGAAACGCCAGGGAGAGTGCGGCAAGAAAGGCCGGCGCTCCGGCCGCTACAGCCACGGCGACAAACGCGGGATACATTGCCGTAACGTGGGCCGTCAGACTGGCAAAGCCATAATGTGCATACATATAAACCACGAGTAAGATGACCAGCGCAGGAACCCAAGCAATTCCGCCCAAGCTGGCGCTGACAGTTTTTGCGAACCAAGGAATGAAGCCTAATTTGTTTAGGAAGCCGGCCATGCAGACCAAGCCGCCCATCCACATCAGAGTATCCCAGGGGCCCTTGTCATCCAAAATATCTTTCCAGGTTAATACTTCCGTCACCAACATAACGCAAACCCCCATCAAAGCTACCAGGGTGGCATTTAGTTTGGTGAAGCTGGAAGTAGCCCAGAGAAGCAGTGCGCCGATAAAAACGGCCAGAACGATCTTTTCTTCACGGGTCATGGGGCCGCGTTCCGCCAATTCCCGAGTCGCCAGTTCCTTGGCTTCCGGTGTATGCTTCAGCTCGGGCGGAAATACTTTGTAGAGAAAATAAGGCATGACAATCAGGGCCACGATTCCGGGAACAGATGCCGCTAATGCCCAAAGGCCCCAGCTGATGTCAATTTTCAATACTTGTTTGGATAATACGGCAATCAAAGGATTGGCCGCCATTGCGGTCATGAACATGGCTGAAGTAATACAGTTGCATTGAAACTGGGTAGCCATCAGGTAAGAACCGATCCGGCGATTGGATACTCCGTCAGGTTCGGACTTAAAAGCGGAGCACAGGCTCCTGACTATGGGATATAAGACGCCGCCGCCGCGGGCGGTGTTGGAAGGAGTTGCCGGCGCCAAAATCAGGTCGCTGATGCACAGCACATAACCCAACTTTAAGGTCTTATCGCCGATTGCACGCATCAGCATATAGGCGATCCGACTGCCGAGACCGGTTTTGATAAAGCTGCGCGCAAACAGGAAAGCGCAGACGATCAACCAGATTGTGGCGTCGGAGAATGCAGACAAGGCTTGAGGAACCGTCAAGGTATTCGTTATGGCGCACACGGTAATGCCGATCAAAGCCATGGCGCCCATGGGAAGCGGCTGCATGATTACGCCGACGATAGTAGCAACGAAAATTGCCAACAGATGCCAGGCCTGTGGTTTGAGTCCGGCAGGAACAGGAAGAAACCAGATAATCGCACCGAGAATGGTTACTGAGATAAAGGACGTCCATTTACCCATCCGAGTCACTCCTTATTATTTAATTTAAGCATTCATAGAGTTTGGCTTTGGCAAGATGGCTATTGATGGGGGCATCCACTTTTTCGGCGACTAAACCGATAACCTCGATTAATTTTTCTCGTGATACGCCTGTAGCAATGTTCATGTCCCGAAGCATGTTGACCATATCTTCGGTTGCGGTATTACCGGCGGCTCCGGGTGCAAAAGGGCAACCGCCGAGTCCGGCGATGGAGGTTTCAAAGGCGGTTATGCCCGCCATTAAACCGGCCAAGGTGTTTGACAGGCCCATGCCGCGGGTATCGTGAAGGTGGAGGGCAAAGCTGATTTTCGGGAATTTTGTTTTCATATATGTTGACAAGGCATAAACCCGATCCGGCGTTGCGACTCCGATTGTATCCGCCAGAACAATTTTCTTTACGCCCAATTGATTGATTCTTTCGGCTAACGCGCCAACTGCCTCTGGTTGAATCCATCCTTCAAAAGGGCAGGCAAACGCGGTGGCCAGATCAACCCGGACAGTCATTCCCGGTAAGGATTCAATCATTTTTGCCAAATCAGCAATGGATTCATCGTGAGTCCGATTGATATTGGCCCGATTATGAGAGGGCGATACGGAAATGACACAGGCGACTTCACGGATGCCTGCATCCCAGGCTGATTGCGCACCCCTCAGGTTCGGGACGAGGGCGCTTCCGTTGATTTGATTGCCATATTTTGATAGAATCGTGTGGCAGACATCGGCGGCATCTGCCAGTTGAGGGATTGCTTTGGGCGAAACGAAAGAGGTAAGTTCGAAATTTTTGATTCCCGCGGCAATCAGACTTTCAATAATCGCAATTTTGTCTTCTGTCGGGATAAACGTTTTTACATTCTGAAATCCATCTCGCGGCCCAACTTCAGTGATCGAAACTTGGGATGGTAATTGTTTCAACAATTTAAAGAACCCCCTCCTGCTTCAAGGTTTCAATTTCTTCTTTTGTCATACCCAGTAAAGACGTGAGAATTTCTTCGTTATGTTCGCCCAAACCGGGAGAGGGAG
>CAZSRN010000072.1:0-305 GCA_964609115.1 uncultured Veillonellaceae bacterium
AAATACTAGTGCGCGGAATGTCACGAAATCCCTCGAGCGCCGCCTTTCCGGTGTCGCCGGAAGTCGCAACCAGAATCAGCATATCCGCCGTTTCCTGCGTTTTGTCCAATGCCAGCGTAAGAAGTCTCGGCATAATTTGCAGCGCCATATCCTTAAATGCACTGGTAGGGCCATGCCATAATTCCAAAATGGAACGAGAACCGACCTTTACCAAAGGGACAATCTCCGCACTGTCATAATTATCCGTATAGGCATCAGCAGCGCAGCGCAAAAGCTCTGCAGACGTATAGTCAGGCAAAAGCCGC
>CAZSRN010000072.1:315-9164 GCA_964609115.1 uncultured Veillonellaceae bacterium
AAAATATTTGCCGCCAAATCCACATAGGGGTGTATTGTTTTTATCTCTTGAATATCGACCTGCGGCAAAGCCACAGGCACAAACAAGCCTCCGTCCGGCGCCAGTCCACTACGAATGGCTTCGGCTCCGGTACAGGCCTGTCCATTTCCGCGCGTACTTACATAATTCACAGACTCATTTCCTCCTTCAGGCTCCCACTATCCGCAGTCCTTGTACAGAACCACCATTATATCGTGTCAGCATATCGCCGGTAAATTGCAGTATTGGGATCAACTCTTCCTTTGTAATGCCACTTCCGGCAAATATTACCGACAATAAATTGCGCGTTGCCAGCGATACCGCAGTCCGTCGGGAATCTGACGTAGGATTGCCAAATACACCTTGCGCATCGCTTAAAAAAGGTTTCCCTTCAGTTGAAACCGGATGCCCGCCAATATTTACGTAAGTACCGTCGTGCGCACGTCGGTACACAACATCACCTTCAATTTTATCCAGATCATACAGTCCAAACGGCATAAGATATTTTAAGGAGCAATAGTTGCTGGCATCTACGGCGCTATTGACATAATACACTCCCTTGTGCTGCAAAACTCTTCGCACCAATGCCTCAGAGGCCGGGCGATACCGGGTTGGATCAAAATCCAGCTTCTTATACATCGTTCTGACCGCCATGACCGGCGGCAAATGGGTTAATCCCTCAATGTTATATATTTTCGCCACTTCGTTCTGTAATTTTAGGAACTCCTGGCTTAACGACGGTGACGAACCCACGATACTGGCGTTATGGATTACAAGGCAACCAATGCGACAATCAGGACAGTTTGCCAAAATGCTGTCGTCGATCGACAGCTTGATGTGTGTAGGCATATCTTCACACTTCACAAAATTTCCCCCGTTCATCCTTGAATCACACTGAAATCAGTTCATACTCCAACGAACCCATGCCAATTTTTGCAGCGTGTCGAATCTGAATCATGGCATCATTATTATCGTGGGCCATCTCGGCCAACGTCTTCCCATGTTGTTCGGCCGTCAAGTCCAACGTTGCCTTGTCAATGGCTACCGGGTCCAATGAAGCCAAAATTCCGATGTCCGGTATACATTTTTCCTGCTTAACGCTAAAGCAGTCACACTCACTTGTCATATCAATCAAAACGTTGATAAACAAGCTCTTCCCCGCTTTTTCCTTCACAATGCCGAAAGCATGTTCCGCCATGCTTTTTTGCGTAAATCCAGACTCGGCATTCCAATCATACTTCACAGCATCAAATCGGCAGACAGCCAAGCACTCTCCGCAGCCGATACATTTTTCAGACAGAATGAAGGCTTTACCTTTTTTCTCAGTAATGGCCTCCTGTGGACACCATTGAATGCACTTCCGGCAAAAACGACATTTATCGTAGTTGACTTCCGGCAACATCGCCGAATGTTCGCGCATCTTCCCCATACGGCTGGCCAGCCCCATGCCAATATTTTTGATACAGGCTCCCAAGCCGGTCACAACGTGTCCAGTAACATGTGAAACGACAATCAACGCGTCGGCGCTGACAACTTCCCGAGCTACTTTCACACTTTTATGAAGCTCTCCATCGATCTGAATCTCATATTCCGCATTGCCGGTCAACCCGTCCGCCATAATAAAGGGTGCACCGGTCTGTTCAATTCCAAATCCATGGCGCTGCGCATGAAGCAAATGCTTTACGGCGTTTTCCCGTTCCCCTTTGTACAGGGTTGAGGTTTCCGTCAAAAAAGGTTGTCCGCCGGCTTCTTTGGCAAAATCAACAACTTTTCGGATCAGCTCTGGTTTGACATGTGTTGTATTGTTTTTTTCGCCAACATGAAATTTGATGGCGACAAAATCACGTTTGGCAACAATCTGGCTGAAGTCACCGGCAACATATAGTTTTTGCATCGCCTCAACCTGCCCGGAAGCTCCTGCTCCGTCTGCAACTTTAGCCAAAAACACTTTCGACTTCATTTCAGCAATCCTCCCAAAAAGTATTACGCCGCAAAGCAAAAATTGGAGCGCAGAACGCCGCGCTCCCCCAATATTCCAATAAAACAAATCGGCAGTAGACTCAAAATTCCAGCGACATTAGTTTAAGTTTTACATGGGGTACTTTTTGCAACTCGGACTGCAATTGTTCAATTGCCGTTTTATCGCCGCAAACCTGCAAAAGAATTAGCCCACTGTTGGAACAAGTGTCTATCCCTGCATCGTGCAATCCCAATCGAAACCGAATATTACAGCCATAACGAGTAAAGATTTCCTGAACTTTAGTTGCTGTTTCCACACGATGTTCTTGAAGGACCGCCATAATATAACCGCATTGTTCCGCCATATCGATGCCCTCCTTCTATGTTTCGAATAGAGTCTTTAAAAAGAATTCTCCAGTATCAAAAAAACTCCTGCTCATCACCCCAAGTTTACCCAACCTCTATATACCAAGCCACGCATGACATCCATCGTAATCTGTTCATCTTCCAAAAGCTGTTCTGTTGCATCTGTCGCACCCACAATGATGGGTTTTCCCAGTGTCATGCAAGCAATTGCCGCATGAGAAGACAATCCGCCTTCTTCGACAATGAGGCCTGCCGCCTCTTCTATCAATCCCAAGTGCTCTGTATCCGTAGCCGCTATCGCTACAATTTTGTTGTGCGCCCTTTTATTGATATCGAACAAAGACTTTACAATAGCGACTCGTCCGCTCACAATCCCGTTTCCAATGCCCTGCCCTTTCAGGATAATATCCCCAACTGTAATCAATTTAACCGAGTTATATCCATTGGGGATATCCATATTTCCCAATACGCCAACGACAGAATCCCCATCGCGCAAGTAGTTTCCCTTGATAGCCGTATCAATCGCCAATTGCATCATGTCTTCCTGACGCAATGTTCGTCGACTGAGCAACGGCTGGACTCCCCACGCAAGTCGAAGCTGCCGCACTACATGCGGGTTTGGGGAAATAGCCAGTACAGGAAGTCCTTGGCGAAATTTCGCCAGCATGCGAGGCGTAAATCCGGTTTCCGTCGGCACCACAAATGCCATAGATTTCAAGGCCTGAGATGCGTGTACAGCAGTTGAGCACAGAGCATCCGCTACCGGACTTGCCACCACATGCCCCACTCTCTTTTCGCTCCGTGCATTCAGTGTTTTTTCTTCCTGCAGCCTTGCGGCTGCTTTAACAGCATTCAGCACATCTAGCGGAAACTTTTGCGCAGCGCCGGCCGTCGTGATCATAACTCCGTCAAACCCTTTTTGAACCGCTTTCTGTACAAGATCCTGCCCTTCCACGCCGGATGCCGCCATCGTTTCCTGCACAGATCCAGCCACAAATAAAATTTTCCCAGCTTGTGTCGCCTTTGTCACCAATGCTGAAATAATCGAAGCGCTTTCCACGTCGGAAAACAGGCTGGATTCCACAACCAGTCCATCGGCAATCTGCAGGGCGTCAGCCATGCTTCCCACGGCGCTCTTCATACGGGCCAGAACCATTATGTTAGCTTCTACCGTATCCAATGTTCGACGAACTTCAATCAGCGATGACAGCTCCGAATCGGTGTCAACAATCACGCAATCCATTCCGGCCTTGATCGCCATTTCCGCGGCCTGAATTCGTTTTTCAGCCGTCGTTTCCGATATCTCTACCATTAAGTTGGGTAACATTCCGGTATCATTAGCTGCTTGCCTAACCGCCCGCACTTTTCGCGACCATTGTGTTCCATCATCGGTCATCGCGGCCAAACTCGCGCCATCCAACCCCATTTCAAACAAAGCCTGCATGGTTCGAATATTCCAGTCGTCTTCCAACACGAGAACAATTTTCGTCGCGCATCGTTCCACAGTCTCCCCCGGAGCAACCGGAGAACTGCCCGACACATAATAGCCGCTGCCACCACGAACTTCAATCAATCCGACATATTCAAGCGCGCTCAGGGCTTCCCGAACAGAAGAACGACTCGTATTAAAATGTTCACACAGTTCTTTTTCACTCGGCAATTTTTGGCCCCGCCGAAACCGACCGCCCTCAATACCCTGCCGCAAATAATCAATAATAACCCGATAAGTTTTTGTATTGGTCTTTTCTCCCGGTTCTTTCAATGAATAGGCCCCCTTCCCGTAGTCAGGACATTCTTTCATTTCGATGTATCATTCGGTGTTTCACCGCCAATTTCCTTTTCCCTCAGGCGATATGAAATAAAAAGTTGTCTTCTCTCTTTTATATTAAATTTTGTCGGTGTATAATAATAGCATAATCAATGCCGTCTGACATGTATATTGTTTTAAATGTACGCCATTGCAATTTGTCCGTTTGATTTTAAAACTTGAGGAGGGCTTGAATGTGAATTTAGGATTTGAAGATACTCTGCTGGCCCACCATATGCAGCCCGTGCATATCAACATGACTATTCCCCGCCTCGTTGAAACTTCCATCCTGCGGGGCGAAGGCGCTTTGTCAGCTTCCGGCGCTCTTCGGGTTGCAACGGGAAAATATACCGGTCGGTCACCCAATGATAAATTCATTGTTGATACCCCCGATGTTCATAATGAAATTTGGTGGGACAATAATCTTAAAATCTCTGAAACCGCTTTTGATCGTCTGCTTGATAAAACAATCAGCTACCTGGCCGACAAAGAACTTTTTGTTTTTGAAGGATTTGCCGGCGCCGATCATTCGCACTCATTGCCTGTCCGGGTAATCAACGAATATGCCTGGCACAACATCTTTGTTCAGCAATTGTTTCTTCGGTCCTCCGACACCGGTTGGACCTTTCCCGCAGAACCCGGATTTACCATACTCTCCGCTCCAGGGCTCAGCGCCATACCGGAACAAGACGAAACCAATTCCGAGGCGTTCATTATTGTTAATTTCCCGCGCAAAATTGTATTGATTGGCGGTACACAATATGCCGGGGAAATGAAAAAATCCATTTTCTCCGTAATGAACTACCTGCTTCCCAAGCAAGGCATATTATCCATGCATTGTTCCGCCAACCAAGGTTCCAAGAAAGATGTATCTTTGTTCTTCGGGTTGTCCGGAACGGGAAAAACTTCTTTGTCTGCGGATCCTGACCGGTTTCTTATCGGTGATGATGAACATGGTTGGGCAGAAAAAGGCGTCTTTAATTTTGAGGGCGGCTGTTATGCCAAGTGTATCAACCTTAGTCACGAAAATGAGCCGCAAATCTGGAACGCCATCCGTTTCGGCGCGGTCTTGGAAAATACCGTTATGAACGAAGACACCCGGCTCATTGATTATACAAGCGAAGCGATCACAGAAAATACACGCGCCGCTTATCCAGTTCACTTTATTCCCAATTGCATTTATCCCGGAACAGGCGCACATCCAAACACGGTCATTTTCTTGACCGCAGATGCGTTTGGCGTATTACCGCCGATCGCTAAATTGTCCTCTGAACAGGCCATGTATTATTTTCTCTCGGGTTACACTTCAAAATTAGCCGGCACCGAGCGAGGAATCACCGAACCTCAGGCGACTTTTTCCTCCTGTTTCGGGTCTCCATTTTTACCTTTACATCCCATGACATATGCGAACCTTTTAAAAGACAAAATTGCCGATCATCAAACCCGGGTCTTTTTGATCAATACGGGTTGGCAGGGAGGAGCCTATGGCGTTGGCAAACGGATCAGCATCCAACATACACGCCGTATGGTCGCAGCCGCAATGGATGGATACCTCGATTATGTCGACTATGAAGTGCATCCCATATTCAATCTTAATATTCCTGCGCATTGCCCCGGCATTCCTGATGGAGTTCTAAATCCGCAGTCTTCCTGGTCCGATCCAGCCGCTTATCGAAAAGCCGCCATTCATTTGGCCGGAATGTTCGACAAAAATTTCCGCAAGTTCACAGGCATCCCAAAAGAAGTAATAGAATCCGGACCTTTTTCCACTCAGGGAATTGTGAACGCGGGTTGATTTCCCTCTCCTCACCTCAAAGAAGCCGACAGCCATCAAGGCCGTCGGCTTCTTTATGTTTATGACAATCAGTGGTCAGAAGTTATAAGTCGCTTACAGAAGCAAACAAATCACCGGCCAGTCTAACATCCACATTTCCACCGCTGAGGACAACGCCAATTCTTTTCCCCCGAACCGGCAAACGGCCTTTGAACAGGGGCGCCAGCGCGGTTGCTCCAGAAGGCTCAACAACGATTTTCATCCGCGTCCAAAGATAATACATCGTGTCGAGAATGTCCGCATCGGAAACAGTAACCATCTCATCAACGTTTTTCAATATGGTTGGAAAGGTAATAGCTCCCAAGGATTCTGTACGCAATCCATCGGCAACGGTTTTAGGATTATGAATGGTTTGCAACGTTTTCGTTTGAAAAGATCGGGTTGCATCATCCGCCGTCTCCGGCTCCACCCCGATAATCTTGCATGTCGGCAAAGCATGCCGGGTATAAACAGCGCACCCGCTGAGCAATCCGCCGCCGCCGCAAGGAACCAGAAGCATATCGATACTATACACTTCATCAATCAATTCTTTTGCTGCCGTCCCCTGCCCCGCAATGACATCCGGATGATCAAAAGGCGGAATCAAAGTATATCCATGCTCTGCAACCAGTTGCGCCGTGATCTCCTCTCGGTTCATTGTTTCCCGGTCATATGTCACCACTTGTGCGCCATATTTTTTTGTTGCAGTTAGTTTTACTGTCGGCGCATCCGACGGCATAACAACCGTCGTTTCAACTCCAAGAATACGACCGGCTAAAGCCACCGCCTGCGCGTGATTCCCCGAAGAATAAGTGATTACTCCACGATCCGCCGCTTCTGAAGGCAACCGGCTAATCGCATTGTATGCGCCACGAAACTTAAAGGCGCCCATTCGTTGAAAGTTTTCGCACTTTAAAAAAACTGTATTTCCTGTAACCTCATCCAAAGAATGTGAGGTCAGCACCGGAGTATGGTGCGCCACCCCGGCCAACCGATCTACCGCATCCAAAACTCCCTTGTACAAAGAATCCATGATTATACCTCCTCTCAAGATGTAGACTATCGCTTGCATTGAAAAGGACATCGATGAATGTATGGCGAATATTTTTTTGATATCCTTCAGTTATCATGCTATAGTATTATTTCACTTTTCCAAGGACAAATCCCTGTCGGGTATAAATTTTTGAGGTGAGTTTATTGTTGAAAATTGCTTTGGCTCAAATTGAAGTTGTTCCCGGTCGCCCAGACCTCAATGCAAAAAAAATGTTACGCTTTATCAATCAAGCCAAGACCGCCACTGCCGATTTAATCCTGTTTCCGGAAATGTCAATTCCCGGCTATCTGCTTGGGGATACTTGGGAACAATCCGCTTTTTTGAAAGACTGTGAAGCCTGGGGCGAAGAAATTGCCCAAGCGGCTCATCATATCTGCGTATTGTTTGGGAATGTCGCAATGGATTGGCGCAAAACAGGGGATGATGGACGAGTCCGCAAATATAATGGATTGTTCGCAGCCCAAAATGGCAAATTTATTGGCAACGACAATTTCCCCTACCCTTTTCGCATCAAAACATTGCAACCCAACTATCGTGAGTTTGATGATGACAGACATTTTTGCAGTCTGCGAAAATTAGCGCAAGAAATAAACATTCCGGTTGAAAACTTACTGAAGCCGATAAATCTCCACATTGATGAACGCATGTTAAAAATTGGCGGCCTGCTCTGTGAAGATGGCTGGAGCGATGATTACAGCATCAAACCGGGGCTTACGCTAAGCCGCAATGACACCATTGACCTCTTTGTCAATTTATCCAGTTCGCCATTTACTCTGGGCAAAAACAATAAACGCCATCGAGTTTTTTCCCGCCAAACAAAAGACCTCGGGGTTCCCTTACTCTACATCAACAACGTCGGCATTCAAAACAACGGAAAAACCGTCTACACCTTTGACGGTTGCAGTACCGCTTATGGGTTCGATGGCGAAGTTCTGCTTCATTGCCAGCCCTTTAAAGAACAGTTGGCGTATACTTCACTGGAAGATTTACAGACCCCTGCAGCCAATACTGCGATTACTGTCCCAAACGATCAAAAAATTGAAAGCATTTTCGAATGTCTGCGCTATGGAGTTCAACACTTTCTAGCACAGACAGGCTTATCCAAAATTGTCGTCGGAGTTTCCGGCGGCATTGATTCTGCCGTTGCCGCGGCTCTATACGCTACCATCTTACCTCCAGAAAATGTACTCCTGGTCAATATGCCCAGTCAGTACAACTCCCCAACTACCATCCATTTGGCGCGGCGTTTGGCGGAAAACCTAGGTTGTCTATACATCGACATTCCGATTCACGAATCAGTCGCCTTGACAATCCGCCAAATGGAAACTGCAGGACTCGTTCTCTCGTCTTTCATGCAGGAAAACGTGCAGGCGAGAGATCGTTCTTCCCGCATTTTAGCAGCAGCCGCTGCTGCTTTCGGCGGGGCGTTCACCTGCAATGCCAACAAAAGCGAACTTACTGTCGGGTACTGCACGTTATACGGAGATGAATCCGGTTTTCTGGCGGCCTTGGCCGACCTTTGGAAACATCAGGTCTACGAGTTGGGGCATTGGCTCAATACTCAAGTCTATAAAAAAACCGTAATTCCTGCGGAGGTTTTCTCCATCGTTCCCAGCGCTGAACTTTCTCTGGATCAGGATGTCGATGCCGGTAAAGGCGATCCTTTGATTTATCCTTATCATGATTTTCTTTTTCGGGCGTTCGTCGAACGCTGGCAACGCGCCACCCCTGAAGACCTGCTAACATGGTATGCCGAAGACAGCATTGAAAAAAATATCGGTTGCAAGCCCGGCCTGATAAACGAAATTTTTCCCACCGTCCGGGATTTTATA
>CAZSRN010000073.1:0-7901 GCA_964609115.1 uncultured Veillonellaceae bacterium
TATCATTGCAATAATCAAGGGAAATGCCAAACTTAAGAACGAAGTAAGCAACAAGAATTCGTTGGCTCCCATGCCTCCGAGACCACCCGCCGCCAGCAGTTTTTCCTCCACCATGATCCGAATAGCTTTTGGTGTAAAACGAGTCAGGCGGGCAGCCACAGATCCGGTCAAGGGCGAAAGAATCCGCTGTGAAAAGGGCAAGGAAAGTTCTTCATCCAAATCGGTCCGGTTGTCCATAAGTGAATCCAGCGCGCGCAACCGCATTTCCGCCGCGCCTTCCACCGGTGCGTAAGTCCTGAGTATAATGTAAACCAGAATGAACACCGTGAGAAAACTCAATACAGAAATAATCCACAGCATTCTCTCACACTCCTCACTTGGGCCAGAAAATTTCGTTCGGCAGATTGATTCCATTGGCAGAAAGTTTTTCCAAAAACTTCGGTCGAATACCGGTTGGTTTGAATCGCCCGATCATTTTTCCGGCCTCGTCACAACCATTCTGCTCGAAAACAAAAATATCCTGCAGAGTAATAATATCTCCTTCCATTCCCTGCACTTCCGTCAAGTAGGTGATTTTTCGGCTGCCATCCCGCAACCTCGATTGTTGTACAATAAGATCAACCGCCGAAGCCGTTTGCTCACGGATTGCCCGAACAGGCAGCTCCATGCCGGCCATCAACACCATTGTTTCGAGCCGCGCCAGCATATCGCGCGGCGAATTGGCGTGCCCGGTCGTTAACGATCCATCATGTCCGGTATTCATTGCCTGAAGCATATCCAAAGCTTCTCCGCCTCGCACCTCGCCAACCACAATCCGGTCGGGACGCATTCGCAAGGAGTTTTTAACAAGATCACGCATTGTGATTGCGCCTTTTCCCTCTATATTGGCCGGTCGTGTTTCCAATGTCACCACGTGTTCCTGCCGCAATTGCAATTCTGCGGCATCTTCAATAGTAACAATCCGGTCGTCAGCTGGAATAAAGGACGATAATACGTTCAGCGTAGTGGTTTTCCCCGAGCCGGTACCGCCGGATACCACAATGTTAAGCTTTCCCTCTACGCACGCGCGCAGCAGGTCCGCCATTTCCTGCGTAAATGTACCGAATCCCACCAAATCGTCAACTGTAAAGGGATCTTTGGCAAATTTTCGAATGGTAATGGACGGTCCTTTCAACGCCAGCGGAGGAATGATGGCATTGACACGGGATCCGTCAGGCAAACGCGCATCCACCATCGGTGAACTTTCATCGATTCGCCGTCCAAGCGGCGAAACAATTTTTTCGATTACATGCATCACATGCGCGTCATCCCGAAACCGCACATCTGTCAGTACAAGCTTGCCTTTGCGCTCTACATAAACCTGATTTGGACTATTGACCATCACTTCCGTTACGCTTTCATCCTTCAGCAAAGGTTCAATCGGCCCATAACCAAGGACTTCGTCAATGACTTCCGAAATAATTCGGCTTCGTTCAAACCGCGGAACCGGAATCGGTTCTTCGTCCATAGTAAAATCAGCAATTTTTGTAACGGATTCTTCCAATTGACGCCGTTCGATTTCGGCAGCACCCAATTCGTCGACAACCCGCTTATGAATTTTGCTTTTCAGGGCCTGAAAGGGATCACTTCGTGGAGGAAGCGATGTTTTTACCCGTTCACCAGCCTTGATTCCAGGAACCTGTTCATTATTTTTCCGGCCTTCCAGCCTCTCCAGTAAAGCCATATCTTGCCTCCTTCCCCCTTCCTTACTCCATCCGCATTACCGTAACACCTGTTACCGGAACCGGATTGGACGGAAACAGCACTGCAATCATTGGGGTATTGATCTTAACCGGATTGGTTACACTTACTGTTACCGAAGTTCCTTTGACTCGTGTTGCAGGTGCAACAGTCGTATTAAGTTGTCCTTTATCGACGCTGGCCGCAGCCGCACCTGCAACCGCCTTGACTTCCACGTCCGTTCCACCGACAGCTGCAGCTCTGGCGCCTTCTCGTGAAGCTGCCGTAACTACCATATATTGATGAAAGAGCAAGCCAAATTCCATAATTCCCACCAGCAGCAACACAAAAACCGGCAGAACCAAAGCAAATTCCACAATCGCCTGCCCGCGCCGTTTTTTCAATTCCCGCCCAATCTTGATCATATTGCTTATCCTCCTGCAGCGGTGACTGCCGGTAATGCCATATGCCACACACAATCTATTCATTCAACACATTTTTTCACCATCATTGTAGCATTTTCCCATCGAATAACCCATCCTGCCGTAGTCTTAATTAAAAATGAGTTACTAGTCCTTATTTGTGTAGGAAAATGGTCCCGGCTGCATGACGCATCAGAACCTTGAGCAATCACTTCCATGAGGTTATGCCTGTTTTTATATCTCGGCATACCCTATTGCCACATTTCAATTCTCCCGCTATAATTAAAAGCAATATCCAGCATGAAAGTTTAATATTGGATGAAGCGATGAAGGGCCAAAGTTTCTGCACTTCCCACAGAGAGCCGGCAGGGTGAAAACCGGCGGAAATGATGCAAAAGCGTAGCCATCCCGGAGCTGTGGAAGAAGGATGAAATTTCATTCTGAACTCCAACGCATTTCCAGCGTTAACGGAACGAGAGGGCCTACGGGCTAAATCTGGGTGGTACCACGGGAAAGACAAGTTCCCGTCCGAGCAATCGGGCGGGAACTTTTTTATTTTCTTTCCACATCTTCGCGCAAATACTAAAGGAGGTTTTCTTATGAATGAAAAAACAATGAAACAAAAACAGGAGCTGCTTAAATTATTGGATCAGGACTATCAGCAAACTCATGACCAATTGGCCCGCCAACTGGGAGTTGAAATCGCGCAGGTCGCAATCTGGATTCAGGAACTCGAAGAAGAAAAGATACTCGTCAAATGCCAGCCCATCATCAACTGGGAAAAAGCCGGGCTTGACGATGTTTCCGCCCTAATTGAGGTCAAAATCACGCCCCAGCGGGAAGTTGGGTTTGATGCCCTAGCCGCCCGTATTTACCGTTTTCCAGAAGTCCGCAATCTTTATCTCATGTCGGGAGCTTATGATCTGGCGGTCACGGTAGAAGGAACCAATCTTAAGGAAGTGGCGCAGTTTGTGTCTACCAAATTAGCAACCATTGACGGAGTTGTAAGCACCACAACGCATTTTGTGCTAAAAAAATATAAAGAAGAAGGCGTCATTATTGAAGATGAAGAAGCCGATCGCCGACTGTTGGTAACGCCATGAACTGGTCTGAACGAATTTCACCCATGGTCCGCTCGATCCCGCCATCCGGTATCCGACGTTTTTTTGACATTGTCGCTGAAATGAGCGGCGTTGTCTCTCTCGGGGTTGGCGAACCCGATTTCATAACACCTTGGCACATCCGGGAAAGTTGCGTTCACGGGCTGCAACGTGGGTATACATCTTATACGTCAAATTATGGTCTGTTGGAATTGCGTCAGGAAATTGCGCGCATGATCGAGAATGATTATGGTGTTTCCTACGATCCAAAATGCGAAGCTTTGGTTACCGTCGGGGTCAGTGAAGCTTTGGATCTTGCCATGCGTGCGTTGCTCTCTCCTGGAGATGAAGTCTTGGTTCCCGAACCTTGTTACGTTTCCTATCAGGCTTGCGTGACCCTTGCGGGGGGGATTCCTGTCAGTGTTGCATCCACCCGTGAGCATGAGTTTCGCGTCACCGTCGATCAATTGACGGCAGCGTTGACTCCCCGGACAAAAGCACTTCTGATCGGCTACCCGAACAATCCGACCGGAACCGTAATGTCGCGCGAAGATTTGCTGTCTATCGCACAATTTGCCGAAAAACATGATCTCATTGTAATCTCCGACGAAATTTACGCCAATCTGACGTATGATGGAGAACATACCTGCTTTGCTTCGTTACCGGGAATGCGTGACCGAACCATCCTGCTGAATGGATTCTCCAAAGCGTATGCCATGACAGGATGGCGTATCGGTTATGCCTTGAGTAATGCCGACTTCATTGGCGCCATGACCAAGATTCACCAGTTTACGATGCTTTGCGCACCCATTACCGCGCAAATCGCTGCCATCGAAGCAATACAGCAGGGACTTTCCAGCCGGAATCGAATGGTCGCCGAATATGACAAACGGCGTCGTTTGATGGTCGAAGAATTCCGAAATATGGGACTGGACTGTTTTGAACCGAAAGGCGCTTTTTATATCTTTCCTTCCATTCAAAACACCGGCCTTTCGTCCCTTGAATTTGCTGAAAAACTGTTGCAGGCGGAAAAAGTCGCGCTGGTGCCTGGAAACGCCTTTGGCGCTTGTGGCGAAGGCTACGTTCGTTGTTCCTATGCCGCTTCCGCCAAAAATCTTACCGAAGCGCTGGATCGTATTGGAAGATTTGTGAAGCCGCTGCTGAAATAAGTATCTAACAGCAGAGGCAAAGCGCTGGTTGCCGCAAATTTATAGCGAAAATTTCTTGACCACTTCCTGCATTTGTTGCGCCAACCCGTCCAGCGACCGTCCTGATCCGGCCATCTGTTGAAGAGATGCAGCCTGTTGCTGCACCGCGGCTGAAATTGCCTGTGTTCTGCCGGCAGTTTCGCCGCTCTTTTCTTCTACCCGCTTCACTGCGTCCACCACATTTCGACCGCCTTCCGACAATTTTTCAACAGCCAGAGAGATGGATTGCATTCGTTCCGATACCTGAGCAACCCCTTGAGAAATGTTTGCAAATTCCCTTTCTACTGCTTCTACCAACTCTGTGCCGGCAACTACGCCGTCCTGTCCAATTTGCACATACGTAACGACTGCCTCGAGGTCTTGCCGGTTGGTTTGAATCATTTCATGGACATCTTTTGCTGAAGCCGCCGCCTCGTCAGCTAATTTTTTGACTTCCTGGGCTACAACGGCAAACCCTCGGCCTGCAGCTCCCGCTCGCGCCGCTTCTATCGCTGCGTTCAACGCCAATAAATGAGTCTGCTCTGCAATTCCATTGATAATGGCGACAAATTTTGCATTCCGGTCAGAACCTGCGGAGAGTTTCCCCACAGACTGCCCGATATTTCCGGTAGCTTCATGAATTGCCTGCATTTGCACCCTCGCGCGATCAATAGAAACTTGTCCTGCCTGCGTCGATTTCTCCGTACTTTGCGCCACCTTTGCCGCACCGGCGGCATGTTCTTCCACTTGTGCGATCCTTGCAGCGATCGCTTCCATCTGATGTCTTACTTCATCGGCTTCCTGGAATATAGCCTCCGTTCTCTCCGCCACCTCCGTCATATTCTCTGTAATGTGGGCGGCCGCTTCCGCCGACCCTTCTGTGGCCACTGTGAATTCCGCGCAAGCACCGGTCACCTTTCCCGCAGCCTCCATTACCTGACAAACCAAGTGATGCAGACTTTGATTCATGGAGTGAATGGCCCGCACGATCTGTCCGATTTCATCACTATCATCATATTCCAATTCTTTCATTCGCAGATTGCCGGCGGCAATGTCCCGCGCCATGCGATTGGCGCTGCCCAACGGATATGAAATTCGCCGCCACAACCATATTGATAACCCGGTCGCCAAAATCACAACCGCTACATTCCCGCCGATAATAAGTGTTTGCGTTTCATCGGCAATCCGAATATTTTCTTCCGTCCGCTGATACATTCGTGTACGCAAGAAACGGATATAGGCATGAATCTCCTGTTCCGTCTCTGCCGCAAGCGTTTCCATTGATTTTATCGTCTCACCCGCAACGGTTCCGCTCTTTTCATTTTTCTTCTTTGCCTCCTGCATTGCCGCCAAATGCCAGGCATCAACCGACAATCGCACTTTTGCCAGCCCTTCTTTTCCTTCGTTCGTAATCAAGTCTTTATCCAAGCTGGTAAAAACAGCTTCCATATTAACTTTGGATTCTTCAAAAGCTTGACGGTATTCATCATTTCCCGACATTACATATTTCTGTAACAGAAGCGATTGTCTGGACAGTTCCGCTTCAGTTGCATAGACTTTGAAAATAAGGGACGTGTTCCGGTCGATCACATTACGATAGCCGGCAGTCACCTGTTGGGATTTCAGGTAAGAATACAAATTGAGTACCGAAAAAATCACAACAACCAGCATGCAAATTCCAAGGATTTTGGCGCCAACCGATCGTATCAAAGACTTTTCCCCTCCAACATTTACCTCATTTTTATTTTCCATCACGTTAATCCTACCGTATAAAAAGTTGGCGGTTGTTAAGCTTACGTTATATTTGGATAAAAATAAAAATCTCCCCAGCAGCCATAATAGCTCCTGGGGAGATTTTCTCATTGTTGAAATTCAAACTGTTTTCTATTCTACGCCTGTCATCCATTTTCGAAGGTATTTGCTGCTGGAAGCAAGCACCAAATTAAAAATCAAAATTACAATGATCAACAATGCGCCTGTACCGTTGGCAATATCGATTCGGTCGGGAACCAGTCCGATTGCCATAACATACCACATATGGACCGCCAAGGTTTCCCCGCCTGCCGATAATGAAAAATCCGGAATTAAGCGGGAGGCAGTAGTGCCTGCCGTAAAAATCAGAATGGCGGTTTCTCCGACTGCCCGTCCGGCTGTCAGGGTAACACCGGTGATAATTCCCGGCATGGCTGCCGGCAGCACAACCCTTGCAATTGTCTGCCATTTAGTTGCTCCAAGGGCTAGACTGGCTTCGCGGAACTCCTTCGGAACTGTTTTTAAAGATTCCTCCGTTACACGCACAATAATCGGCAGATTCATTAGCGCCAATGTCATCGCGCCAACCCCCAGACTGATACCAAAGCCCATCAAGTTGATAAACAGAATCATACCAAACAGACCCAGCACAATGGACGGAACGGAAGCCAGACACTCCACGCTGAGACGAATCGCATCCGCCAACCATCCCCGAGCGCTGTACTCCGCCAGATAAATTCCTGCCCCGATGGCAATAGGCGCCGCTACAACCAGCGATAAAAACAATATATAAAATGTATTGAACAGTTGGGCGCCAACACCGCCTCCACTATTGATATCGCTGGATTGTCCGAAAATAAAGTGTCCGCTCAGAACCGGCAATCCTTTAAAGAGAAGGTAGCCGAGAAAGATAGCCAACACGCCAATAATAAATATACCGGCTACCCAGAGAATGATGGTTACCACCCGATCCCACTGCTTTGCGCTCATACCGGCTCTCCTTGGCGAATCAACCCACGAATCGCGACAATCAGGAAGAGGGAAATCGCCAGCAAAACCAATGCCATCAAAAACAACGAATTCCCATATGCCGAATTAAACGGGGCATTTCCCATTTCAACGACAATTTCGCTTGTCAGAGTCGCTGTGGGTCCAAACAGGGACTTTGCCAGCAACGGCGTATTGCCGATTACCATCTGAACAGCCATCGTCTCGCCAATTGCCCGGGCTAAGGCCAGAATAATTCCTGTCAAAATTCCAGGCATAGCGGAAGGAATCAGGACATGCCGAATGGTTTGCCAACGGGTCGCCCCAAGCGCCACCGAGGCCTCTTCCAGTGAACCCGGAACAGACCGCAAAGCGTCTTCCGAAATGCTGATGACTGTGGGTAAAATCATAATTCCCAAAATCAGTCCTGCGGCAAAGAGCCCAAATCCCATCCCCAGCTTGAGATCGTCTCTCAAAAACGGCACCAGAACCGTCAACCCCAAATATCCATATACCACGGAAGGAATTGCCACATAGAGATCATTGGCGGGTCTCATGATGTCACGCACCCGTTTGGGCGCCACCTTCGCCATGAAGACCGCGCCCGCCAGCCCCAGGGGCGCACCGAATAAAACGGCCAGAATGGCTGCATAAACCGATCCTACGATAAAACTGGCGGCGCCGAACTTTTCATCCATCGGATCCCACTGGGTCGAAAAGAAAAATTCACCGGG
>CAZSRN010000073.1:7911-9149 GCA_964609115.1 uncultured Veillonellaceae bacterium
AAGTCTGCAAGCCTTGCTGCCCCATGAAAAAAATGATAGAGAGTACGACGACTGACATCAGAATCGCGCTGGCAAGAAAAAGGTAACGAATATATCGATCATACGCCAACCTGAGATCTGTCGTTTGCATTTCGGTTTTGGGACTCACTGTGTTCACCTTCCCCATGGACATTTTCGCAGATTTTACTACATGCGCGTATGCCGGAGGCCAAAAGACACTCACGGCATACGCCAATCATTATAGGATGCTGGATTGCATTGTCGTTTATTTAGGCATTTTGGTCAGGGGAACAAATCCGTTCTTTTCAGCATACGTTTCCTGGAATTCCTTGCTGGTCACAAAATCGATGAAAGCTTTGGTGGCTCCATCCGGTTGCCCTTTTGTAAACATGCGTCCGAAAGTCAGAATCTTGTATTTGCCGCTGGCCACATCATTCAGGGAATATTTCACGCCATCGACTGCCAATGTTTTTACAGTAGCATCCGCATAGGCCGCATCCACATATCCGATAGCACCGGCAGTGCTCGCAATAGCCGCGCGAACCGCTCCGTTCGAATCCTGAATTACTGCGTTATCAGTGAATTTATTGGTTTTGAGAACCAATTGCTGGTGGCGCGTGAACCGGAAGACGGCGAACGATGAACCAGGGTGATTTTGAGATCCTTGCCGCCAACTTCCTTCCAGTTGGTGATTTTACCGGTCATAATTCCAACATATTGATCTGTGGTAAGGTTATCCACGCTAACTTCCTTGTTGGCAATAAATACAAAAGGAATACCTACCAGTTTATGCTCTACAAGGCCCTTATCATTTAACTTGGCATCCAGAGCAACGTCGGAATTTCCGATATTAACAGCGCCGGTCGCTACTTGATTTTGTCCGGTAAATGATCCGCCGCCGGCAATATTGATAGTAGCTTTGGGATTTTTTTTCTGGAATTCTTCCTGTCCGGCTTTTAATAACGGCAGCAAAGCTGTCGAGCCTGAAGCCTTGACCGTTCCCGTAACTTCAGCGGCTGCTTTTTTAGGTTCTTCCTTTGCAGCTGGAGATCCGCCGCAACCCACCAGTAGTGTTGCCGACATCACTATAGCCAGCCCCAGGGTCAACCCTTTTTTCATGTTCATTTAATTTCTTCCTCCCATCATGTGTTTGCAAAATTATTGTCTCTGTACTCATCATAACGAATCAAAAATAGGGTCGCAATGCTTATTGCCGAGTCTTAACCCAACCTTAACAT
>CAZSRN010000074.1:0-9072 GCA_964609115.1 uncultured Veillonellaceae bacterium
CAGCGCCAAAGCTTTTGAATCATTAATAACGAAGGAGGATTTAAAAATGAAAAACAGAAACTGGTTATTAAAACCCACTTTGTTCTTGTTGGTCGTCATTGGTATCATGGGTTTTGCAGCCGTTGTTTTTGCTGCTGATTCTGCCGCTCCGGCAGGAGATTCGACGGGAGCAACGAAACAAACGGTAAAAGAAATCGGTGAAAAGCTGGATTTGGAAAGTATAGCCAAAACAGCTGCTGCGACCAAAGTCGGACTGAATTACGTTTGGGTTTTACTATGCGGTATGTTGATATTCTTTTTTCAATGCGGTTTTGCCATGGTGGAAACCGGATTTTGCCGGGCAAAAAATGCCAGTCACACCATGTTTATGAACTTTCTTGTATTTTTAGTGGGGTTGGTTGGTTTCTTGTTCACAGGATTTGCCCTCATGTGCGGCGGTGTGGGCACGGTTGCTTCGCTCGGCGGCCAAATGCCTCTGGTTTCCGAATTCAAAATAGGCGAATGGGGCATCTTTGGTTATCAAGGTTTTTTGCTCACCGGTGTTGCGTATGATGTTGGGGTATTTGCCTATTTCTTCTTTCAGATGGTCTTTATGGACACCACCTGCACCATTCCAACCGGCGGCGTCGCCGAGCGGGTCAAAATGTCTGCAGTCATCCTCAACGCACTCTTTATTTCCGCACTTTACTACCCGCTCTTCGGCAATTGGGTCTGGGGCGGCGGCTGGTTGTCTCAGTTGGGTTCCCTGGCAGGATTGGGGCATGGTGTCGTCGACTTCGCAGGTTCTTCCGTAGTCCACGCGATGGGGGGCGTTGCCGCATTCGCCGGCGCCATTGTGATCGGCCCCAGAATCGGAAAATATCGCAAAGACGGCACATCCGTAGCCATTCCGGGTCATCACATTCCGATGGCCGTTATCGGCACCATCATTCTATTTTTCTGCTGGTTTGCTTTCAATGGCGGCAGTACTTTGTCAGGCAGTGACCTGCGTTCTTCCGTGGTGATTGTAAATACCATGATTGCAGGTGCTTTTGGCGGATTGGTCGCTACCTTCTATACTTGGAAAGTATACGGAAAACCCGATCTGTCGATGGCCTGCAACGGCAGTTTGGCCGGTCTTGTGGCCATCACCGCTCCTTGCGCATTCGTTGACAGTATTGCCGCCATCATCATCGGCACGGTTGCCGGCGTCCTGGTCTGTTGGGCAGTCGTCTTTATTGACTCCAAGCTGAAAATTGATGACCCTGTCGGCGCCGCTGCCGTACACATGGTCAATGGTTGCTGGGGAATGATTGCCTTGGGCCTGTTTGCCGACGGCACATACGGTGATGGTCTCAACGGCGTTGCCGGAGGAGTAACCGGATTATTTTACGGCGACTCCGGACAACTTTGGGCGCAATTGATCGCAGTGGCAACTATCCTTATCTATGGATTCGGCAGTCAATATCTGTTCTGGAAAGTGACCGACAAGTTGATGGGCATCCGAGTTTCTGCCGAGCACGAGGTTACCGGATTAGATGAAACAGAAGTAGCTCCCTTCGGATATCCTGAATTTCCGCTTAAAACGGCGGGAAGCATTCCTATTCCCGCCGAGTTTGCCATGCTCGGGGCGGGCGAAACAAAAGAATAAATCCTTACACTTATTTTGGAGGAGGGTAGAACCTATGAAAAAAATAACCAAAATTGAAATTATTACGCGACCGGAAAAACTCGAATCACTCAAAGAAGGTATGAATAAAATCGGCGTTACGGGTATGACGGTTTCACAAGTTCTGGGTTATGGACTGCAAAAAGGACATCGTGAAGTCTACCGCGGGTCAGAGTACACGGTCAATCTGGTTCCAAAAGTCAAAGTCGAAATTGTGGTCTGTGAAGTGCCGGTCGAAAAAGTCATCGAGACGGCTAAAGCAGTCTGCCGAACCGGCAATGTCGGCGATGGAAAAATTTTCGTCTACGGCATCGACAACGCCGTACGCATTCGAACCGGCGAGGAAGGCGACAGCGCCATTATCGATCCTGCAGATATTCAGGCACTAAAGAAATAGTTACACACGCATCACAATAAATACGTTTTTTCGTTGCTCTTGACAAATAGTTTATTCTTTGTTAAATTAGACACAATTACTTATAAGAATTGGCAATGAAGCCTTCGCATTTTGCGGGGGCTTTTTGTGTTTAAAAAAAACAAAGAAATCCGGACTCTGCAAAAAGCCCAAATTATTTGTCGAAGAGAGGGGTTCATCGTGAAAAGAATGGGAATAAGAATCGGTTTTATGTCGCTGGGTATCTTTCTAAATGGGTCGGTTGCTCTGGCGGCGGAATCTTCCACCGTACCGAAAATAGATACGGGGGATACTGCATTTATTTTGGTCAGCGCTGCATTGGTTTTATTAATGACACCGGCATTAGCTCTTTTTTACGGAGGAATGTGCCGAACTAAAAATGTGTTGAGTACCATTATGCAAAGTTTTTTCGTAATGGGTCTGGTCACGGTGCAATGGGTATTGTTCGGATACTCACTGGCCTTTGGCCCCGATATTCATCACTTCATCGGTTCTCTCGATTGGGTAGGGCTGAAAGATGTCGCCAATAGCCCTAATGCGGATTATGCAGCAACGATTCCGCATTCCGCCTTTATGATCTTTCAGGGGATGTTCGCCGTTATTACACCCGCCCTCATCACCGGCGCTTTTGCCGAGCGAATGAAATTTTCCGCTTTTGTCCTTTTTACTCTAATTTGGACCACTTTCGTTTATGACCCTGTTGCTCATTGGGTTTGGGGTAATGGGGGCTGGTTGCGGGAAATGGGAGTATTGGATTTCGCCGGTGGAACAGTTGTCCATATCATTTCAGGGATATCCGGCTTAGTCATTTGTCTTATGCTCGGTAAACGAAACGGACATGGCACAGAAGTCATGTTGCCGCATCACCTGCCTATGACGGTTCTTGGAGCCGGGCTGCTCTGGTTTGGTTGGTTCGGATTCAATGCCGGAAGTGCTCTGGCCGCTAATGAAATAGCCGCAAACGCCTTTGTTGTCACTCATGTGTCTGCAGCCGCCGCTACGGTTTCCTGGGTGTTGGTTGAATGGTGGGTTCATGGAAAACCCACAGTACTCGGCGCCGCCAGCGGTTGCATCGCCGGTCTGGTCTCCATTACACCCGCCGCTGGCTTTGTCGGCGCCATGTCCGCTGTTGCAATTGGCTTGTTGGGCGGAGCCATTTGTTTTGCCTCTGTCAGTATTGTTAAAGCTAAATTAGGCTATGATGATTCTTTGGATGCGTTTGGCGTTCACGGAGTTGGCGGAACCTGGGGCGCTTTGGCAACCGGATTATTCTCGTCCAAAGCCGTTAATGAAGCTGGCGCTGACGGCTTGTTGTTTGGAAATCCCGCACAGTTCGTCAACCAGTTTATAGGAGTCGGAGTTAGTTGTCTATTCGCAATTGTTATGACCTTTTTTATCATCAAATTGATTTCGTTGTTTGTAAAAATTCGTGTGGAAGATTCACAAGAAATTTTGGGACTCGACATCACAGAACATGGAGAACGGGGATATGCAACCCAAGACCTTGTGACCGGTTCACCTGTAACATATAAATCGCCTGCACAGGAATCCCTCACAACCCCTGAAACAAGCCTGGCCTAATTTTGGGGGCCCGGCAAACAATTTTTCTCTACCCCTCTTCCCCCCCTAAAAGAGGAAGCCCCTTCGCCGATTTGGGCGAAGGGGCTTCCTCTTTTAGAATTACTTTTTCACCATACCGGCTTTCGTTAACAAATCTTTAAACAAGATTGCCTGTTCCGCGATGAATTTTTGATAATCGGCGCTCGACATATAGGCAATGCCGAAATTGCCTTTATCCATAAACTCTTTGAATTTAGGATCGTCAAGGGCTTGTTTGAAGCTGTCATGAAGGGTTTTTACCACGGCGTCCGGCGTTTTATTGGGAACGCCGAGTCCGCGCCAAGTCATGATATTGACATCAATACCTTTTTCTTTGGCCGTCGGAATATCCGGGAATGCCTTGACGCGATCCTTACCCATAATGGCCAGGAATTTCAGTTTGCCGGCTTTAACATGCTGGCTGACTTCCGCCGCGCTGACGGTAACAGCGTCAATATGCCCTCCCAGTAAATCAGTGATCGCGGGCGAAGCACCGCCCGGATAAGGCATCAGATTAAATTTGACCCCGGCTTTTTCCTGCAGATTCAATGCCGCAAGATGCCAGATAGCGCCCGGCGCATTGGCCCCCACTTTGATTTTTCCAGGGTTTGCTTTGGCGGCGGCAATGAATTCTTCAAATGTTTTGTAAGGGCTATCTGCTCTAACAGTTACTGCCGACACATCGGAATTAAGGAGTAAAAGAGCCTTAAAATCGTTTGGATTCCACTTTACAGCGCCCACTACCGGATTCATGACCAATTCCACTGTGATCATGGTAACTGTGTATCCATCCGGAGCCGCATTAAATCCATCCGTCATTCCGGTAGCCCCATTGGCGCCCACCTTGTTGATCACGTTGATAGGCTGTTTCAGAAGAGGCTCAGCCGATTTTGCAATGCCGCGAGCTACCGCATCAGTTCCGCCGCCTGCAGCATAAGGAACGATCAGGGAAATCGGCTTGGTTGGAAATTTAGGAGCTTCCGCTTTTTTGTCGCCGCCGCAACCCGCAACGGCCATCGTTGCAAAGGCCAGAACCAACAAAACGACCCACAGTTTTCGAGACATCAATTACCATACCCCCTATAATTTAGTTGCTTTATGCCGCCAACCGTCGTAAAATCCCACTCCCCGATAAAATCCCGTCACCTCCTGCTTTCAGGGTAAAGGTACGTTCAACAGTTTGGCAAATAGATAGTACAATGCACCCGTCGTCACCAACGAACTGACCGTCAATTTCTTCCACCATAGTTTCCATTCACCGGACACATAGGACATATACATTCCCATCCCGAACAAAAATATCGGAGTGGTGGCCAAAAAACCAAGCAGCGGCATAATAGCCAGATATGCCGCCATGGCAGCTATACCCACCCAAAAAACACTGCAGGGTCCCTCAACAGCTTCTGATTTATTGGGGTCCATTATCGTCTGAATCAACAATGCCAGAGAAAAGCAAACCAATAATCCGGCAATGAGCTCCGGAAAAAACGCCGGGCCCAAAGTTAGCTCTTCCACAGGGAACTTCCCAGCCGAGATGAAAACATATCCCGCGAGAAGAAACATAAGCACGCAAATTACATAATTATTTCTTTTCATCTTGCTTCACTACTCCTTGGGAACTTCTACGCCGAGCTGTTTCGCGATTCGCTTCTGATACCAATCCTGAACCCACGGCCAGATCAGCGTCAACAAGCCCACTCCTAAAAGTCCCAATGAAATGGGTCTTGTGATGAAGATACTCCAGTCATTATTCGACATCAGCAGGGATCGCCGCAAGTTCTCTTCCGTCATGGGCCCCAATAGAACCCCCAAAATCAAAGGCGCGGTCGGAATCGTCGATTTCTTCATAAAATATCCCAAAAATCCGAAGACTACTACCGTATAAGCAGGAACCATAGTTCCTTCGGATGCAAAAGTTCCAACCATGCAAAGAATGAGAATCGTAGGCCATAAGATCGGCTTGGGCACACTGGTCATCTTGGCGAAGTATCGGGCGCCCAATAATCCAATCGGCAAAACCCAGAGATTAGAAATAAACAGCCCCAGAAATAAACCCCAAACGATTTCCGGATGCTCGGCAAACAACATCGGGCCTGGACGCAACCCTTGCAAGATCAGCGCTCCCATCATAATGCCGGTAACAGGATCGCCAGGAACACCCAGGGTAAGCATGGGCACCAAGTCCCCGCCAACTACCGAGTTATTGCCGGCTTCGGATGCAGTGATTCCTTCGATGGATCCATGCCCAAATTCTTCTGGATGCTTGGACCACATTTTGGCTTGCGCCCAAGAGATAAACGCGGCAATGTTTGCTCCGGCTGCCGGCATAATCCCGATAAAGACTCCAAACAAACATCCAATAATGGTAGGCTTGACCATCTGGCGCAACTCCGCCTTGGTTAATTTCATACTGGTGACTTCGAACTTTTCCAGCTCTTCTTTTCTGTCCCCGCCATCCATCTGATAAAGCACTTCCGCCAAAGCTGCGGTTCCAATCATCACCGCCAAAAAAGACACCCCGCCGATCAGATCGGACGAATCAAACGTAAACCGTTCAAAGCCCATCATGGGGTCCTGCCCAACAACGGCAAGCAACAGTCCAATCATTCCGGAGATAAACGCTTTAAAAACAGAGCCCTCGGACAGGCTGGAAATAACCGCCAGCCCAAATACCGCAACCGAAAAATATTCCGGCGCGCTGAATTTCAAAGCAAACTCTGCCAGTGGCGGCGCCACCAGCATAAGGACAACGGTTCCGAACAGCCCGGCAACCACGGAAGCAATGCAGGCAATGGAAATCGCCTTTCCCGCCATGCCTTTCTTGGCCATTGGATATCCATCAAACGTAGTGCTGACCGCAGAAGGCGTGCCCGGCGTCGCCAGTAAAATTGCCGGAATCGCCCCCCCGAACATAGCCCCGACATAAATTCCAGACAGCAGTAGTAATGCACTGACCGGTGAAATACCAAACGTAAGCGGCAATAATAAAGCCACAGCCATTGTGGCGCTAAGGCCAGGCAGACATGACACCGCAATGCCTGCAACGGCTCCAAAAAGAATAAAAAATTGCACTTCGAGATTGGAAATAGCACTCAATCCAAGAAAAAAAGAATCATACATAGGCCGGCGTTCACTCCTTACCAGAAATTAAGCAACTAAATCCATTTATTCGCGTATTTTTGCAAAATACCTGCCTATTGCAACCGATTCTGAATAATTTAACTGGGCAAATAAAAAAGTTCGTGATCCTTATGCGTAAAGCTCACGAACTTCCTTATTATACGGCAACTGGATCATTTATTCCAGGGAATCAACCGACGTTCCACCCATTCCAGTATCCGATTAAACAATAATCCAAGCAAAGACAGCACCAAAACCCCGACCATCAGTTTTGTCGTTAGCATTAAATCGCCATAGTGGAGAATCATTGCCCCGACCCCTTCTTTGGCAGCGATCATTTCGGCAGCCACCAGCAATAACAATGAAGTTCCCGCCGCCAACTTCAAACCGGCAAAAATTACCGGCAATGCCGCCGGCAGTACCACCTTGCGAATCATATTCAGGCGGGATGTACGATAACTGACGGCGACCTTCAACAGCAAAGGCTCCACATTCTTCACCCCGGAATAGGTGTTGATTACGACTGGAAAAAAGACCCCCAAACTTATAATTGTAATTTTGGAAACTTCACCGATGCCGAGCCATAAAATGATCAGCGGAAGCAATGCTATTTTCGGAATAGGATAAAGCGAATAAATCAGTGGATTGCCCACCGCTTCCGCCAACTTCGAAAAGCCTGTCAAGAGTCCGATTCCGATGCCGGCGACGGCTCCGATAAGATATCCCCAACCGATTCGTTGCAGACTAGCCCGCAGATTGACGACAATTTCACCACTTGTTGTCATTTCCCAGCCCATCCGCAGAATGGAGGAGGGCGCTGGCAAATATAATTCAGAGACCCACCCTGTCATGCAAACTGCCTGCCATAGCAAAATCAAAGCCGCAATGCCGCCCGGCGCTGTCCATCGCGACACCTTGCGTTCCATAAAAGCCAGACGGAATTTTACTTCGCGTTGAAAAAGCGCCATTGGATCACACCTCCCGCAGGGCTTCTTCCGCATCCTTGCGGATAAGGCCCCAGATATGATCGCAGTACGCATTGAATCGGGAAATATTCTCCACACTGTCCCGGCCACGGCGAGGCAGTTCAATGGTTAGTATACTCGTCACCCGTCCCGGACGTCGGGACAGAACAACAATCCGGTCCGCCAGATAAACTGCTTCCTGAATATTGTGCGTCACATAGAGAGTGCTCAAGCGGTGCGTTTCCCAAATCCGCAGCAGTTCCTCCTGCATAAGGGTCCGCGTCTGCGCATCCAATGCGGAGAAAGGTTCATCCATCAGCAACAAATCCGGCTGTATCGCCAACGTCCTGGCAATTCCGGCACGTTGCCTCATCCCGCCCGACAGTTGATGCGGGTAGGAATTTTCAAAACCGGAAAGCCCTACCAGCTCAATGTGTCGCTGAACGCGCTCCTGTCGTTCTTCCGCAGACAATGTCGTTTCTTCCAACCCAAAACCGATATTGCTTTTCACCGTACGCCACGGGAAAAGTCCCACTTCCTGAAAAACCATGCCCACAGATGGATCACGGTCTTCCGTCAATCCTTCCACAACGATTCTTCCAGAGGAAGGCGCCAATAAACCGCCGACCATGTTAAGCAACGTCGACTTGCCGCAGCCGCTCGGCCCAACGAGTACAACAAACTCTTCCTGTTCCACTGTCAGGCAAATATTCTCCAAAGCGATGACCGGACTCCCGTCCGGTCCCGCATAGTGTTTCCCCACTTGGTCAACGACAACCCTCATTGGCTATTGCCGACCTTCTTCATGGCTTCCTCCCATAGTTTGCCATCCATAACCTGAGAAGAGCCGATCTGTTTTTCAATCATTTTATGGTTGAAATACCAATCGATTTGAGTCTGAATGTCGGTTGCAAGCAGTTTTCCGTCACGATCCATGTACGGAAGGCCTAGTTTGATGTCTTCCACAGGCGCCCCGGTATGTTTGGCAATAATCCCGACGACTTCTTCATAATGGGTTCCAGGGGCTGGTTTTCCATCTTTTTGTTTCAGTGTTGCATCGTAATAATAGCGGACGGATTGGATATAAGCGGCTAAGAAACGCACGGCTGCATCCCTGTTTTTCATGAAATCAGGTGCAAAGAAAATGGCCGACGTTTGATACTCAATAGCATCTCCGACTTGCACCACGACCCGGCCATGACCCGCTTTCTCCATTTTGGTGATATTAGGTTCATTCAAAATAACCGCATCGACCTGTTTTCCCTGCAACGCAGCCATCAGCGCACTGAGTTTTCCGAGTGGAACGATTTCAACGTCTGACAACT
>CAZSRN010000075.1:0-2665 GCA_964609115.1 uncultured Veillonellaceae bacterium
GGCTCTCGCGTTTGTCTGTGTAGTTCTGGGGATCATGTTGGCCGTTCAATTTCGGACCACCCAGGATATTCGCTCGACAATTCCATTTCAAAGGGTGGAGGATCTTTCGCTGCGTCTGAAACAAATGGAAAAGGAACGCGATACGGCGTTGCGCCAATTGCAGGAAGTTCAAAATTCAACATTAAGTGAAACGATTACCAAAGAAGCAGAGTTATTTCGCATGGCGGCGGGTTATCTTCCCGTCCAGGGTTCCGGGGTCGTGGTAACGATTGATGATAGCAAGCGGGCCATGAAACCAGGTGAAAATCCGAACTTATACTTAATTCATGATGATGATATGTTAAAAGTGATCAATGAACTTTGGGCGGCTGGTGCGGAAGCGATATCGATTAATGAGCAGCGTCTGGTTGTCGGCTCGGAAATCCGTTGCGCAGGCCCGACGATTTCTGTGAATAATTCCCGCTATTCTCCACCGTACGAAATTCGTGCCATCGGTGATCCCAAAACCATGGATGCCGCTCTGAAAATGCGGGGCGGAGTTATTGAAACTTTACAGTTTTGGGGGATTCAAGCCACGGTAAAGACTCAACAAATTGTGAAGATCGCCGCGTTCAAAGGAACTCATAAGTTCCAGTTTGCGACGGTTCAAAAGGAGGCTGCACCGAAATGATGCTGCCGGTTTTTGCTGTATTGTTGGGAATCGCTATTGGCCTGCTGTTTCCCCTGAGTTTGCCGGCTGAATATGGAAAGTTTTTAGCGGTTGCGCTTCTGGCTTCCCTGGACTCCGTTTTTGGCGGTTTGCGAGCGGCGCTGGAAGAAAAGTTCGATAATGCTATTTTTATCAGCGGCTTTTTTGTGAATGCATTATTGGCGGTTCTGTTGGTATTTGTGGGTGACCGTCTGGGAATTGATTTGTATTATGTGGCGTCTCTCGCTTTTGGACTGCGAATTTTTCAGAATCTGGCTATTATTCGGCGCTACTTCCTTAAAAAATAGCGGTTGCCGGAAGTGGGCGCAGCTAACAAACTCAGCGTGAAACGGAGTATTGGGTTCACCACCCAAATTGCATGTTTATAACGGTTTATTATATAATAAGTTTAATTTAATTCTTGGACTCGTTTTTAAAACGGGCAGGAATAATTTCGATCATGTGGAATATAACTTTAAATAACCCATCGTACAGGAGGAGCTAACATATGTCGGGACTGGAGCTCGAAATCGATACGGATCAATTTGCCGCCATCAAAGTGGTTGGTGTGGGTGGTGCTGGGAATAATGCTGTGAATCGAATGATTTCTTCTTCGGTTCAAGGCGTCGAATTTATTTCCATCAACACAGATGCGCAGGCGCTGTTATCTTCTCTGGCGCCTTACCGGATACAAATCGGTGAAAAATTAACCAAGGGCTTGGGCGCAGGCGCTAACCCGGAGGTCGGGCAAAAAGCGGCGGAAGAAAGCCGCGACGATATTATGAAAGCCTTGCGTGGCGCCGATATGGTTTTTATAACGGCCGGCATGGGAGGCGGGACCGGTACCGGAGCAGCGCCGGTAGTCGCCGAGTGCGCCAAAGAACTGGGTGCGTTAACTGTGGGCGTTGTTACACGTCCCTTTATGTTTGAGGCCAGACGTCGTCAAAGCCAGTCGGAGTGGGGCGTTGGTCGAATGAAAGACCAAGTGGATGCTTTGATTACAATTTCTAACGACCGGCTGTTGCAAATCGTACAAAAAAGCGCATCCATCATGGACGCATTTCGAATTGCGGATGATGTTTTGCGTCAAGGTGTACAGGGAATGTCGGATTTAATCGTTATTCCCGGCTTGATCAACCTCGATTTTGCCGACGTGAAAACAATCATGGAAGATGCGGGTTCGGCTTTGATGGGAGTTGGCGTCGGTCGGGGCGAAAATCGCGCTATGCTTGCTACGGAGCAAGCTGTTAAGAGTCCTTTGCTGGATACGTCTATCGAAGGCGCAAAAGGAGTTTTGCTCAGTTTCTGCGGCGGGCCCGATATGGGATTGCTGGAAGTGAATGAAGCGGCCAGCATGGTTGCCGACATGGCTGATCCTGAAGCCAATATTATTTTTGGCGCCGTAATTGATGATAAAATGGCGGATGAAATCCGAGTGACCATTATTGCCACTGGATTTGAACCCAAACGGGTCAAACCGGGGACTAAAGCTTCCCTGCAACCGGAAATAGCACCCATTCCAAAGTTCAAAGGTGCAACACTTGAAATTCCGGACTGGATGAAACGAAAATAGGTGAATAGGTCAAACCTTGGCTCCGGCAGAAATTGCCGGAGTTTTTTTATTGAGGAGATTACGTATTCTTTGTGCAATGAAGAGGATTATTGTGAATTGAGAGAGAATATATATTCTTTATGATATGGAGTAAAAGAGAGAACGTAGATCTTCCGGAGATGGACGAATGGGTTTCTGAAATTGGCTTTTCCCCCTTGTTTTCGGCAGGGTTATGGGCACGTGGCTTAAAAAGCCGTGCTCTGTTGGAAAGCTTTTTTCATATTGATCCGTTAAAACTTATGGGAGGAAGCATAAATTTAGATACATTCTGTATAAAAAATATAGAAAGTATGATACAGTCTAAACAAGTTGAGGATGGAGAAGAATGGGTTAAAAATTGGGATAAAAAATGGTATAAACCTTGG
>CAZSRN010000075.1:2675-6772 GCA_964609115.1 uncultured Veillonellaceae bacterium
GCATTTGAAGAAAAAGAAAAAATTATTATTTTTGGTGACTATGATGTGGATGGTACGAGCGGGACAGCTCTGATTCAGGGGGTTCTGCAAAAACTGTCAGGTCATTACGGTTTTTCATCCGACGTGATGCTATCCGACCGGTTTACCGAAGGATATGGATTAAATGAAAAAAATCTCGGGCGATTGATGTCGATGGAACCGGGATTGGTGATTACAGTCGATTGCGGTGTTTCCAGCGGAGTTGAGATTGCACAATTGAAAGCTGTCGGGATCGATGTTGTGATTACCGATCATCATGGGTTGAAGGGAAGTTATCCTGACGCCGCCATTGCCGTTGTTCATCCTGGACTTACTGAGTCTGCGCAGCTGCCGGCTATTTCCGGCTGTTCCGTAGCTTGGCTGCTTATGCGTGGCCTATGGGAACTGAACGGAAAGGAAAGTCCGGAATGGCTGATGAAAGAGGCATTGGATCTGGTTGCTCTTGGAGCTGTTTGTGATATTATGCCGCTCAATGTCGCGGAAAACCGCTATTTTGTCAGTGAAGGGATGAGACAAATTGCACAGGGCCGCCGCACAGCCTTTCAGGTCATGAAGGCTGCCTGTGGCTGGCGTAAAATCAACACTTATACACTAGGCTTCGTGGTGGGACCCCGAATTAATGCGGCAGGGCGGATGAACACGACGAATGGAGCCGAACCGGTTGTTGAATGGCTTTTGTCTCAAGATGCAACGCGCTGCGCTGAAATTGCCCGGCAGTTGGAAGAATTTAATACCCATCGCCGCATGGAACAGGAAGAGTCTGTGCGGATAGGCGTCATGCAGCTGGAAGATTCCACGGCAACAGGACATTATGAAAAGTTGTCCGTAGTTCAGGGTGATTTCCATGAAGGGGTTGTGGGTATTGTTGCTTCCAAGCTGGCCGAAAAATATTATCAGCCGGCATTTGTCATGGCGACGACGGCGGATACGGAGCAGACGGGAATTCTGCGGGGTTCTGCCCGGAGTATTCAGGCTATCGATCTGTTCAGACTGATCGAACGGCATCAACACCATTTGGTTCAGTGGGGCGGTCATGCGATGGCGGCTGGATTGAGTATAGAACGGGAACGGATGGAACCGTTTTTTAGGGCGATTGACGCGGAACTTGCGGCATTGCCTGCCGATACATGGGAAAACGTTCGAAGGGTAGATGGACGGTTGACGGCAGAAGATCTGGATGATCGTTTTTTTGAAAATATTGCGGCTTTGGAACCGCATGGGGAAAAATTTCCACCCTTTGTTTGGGAAATACATGGAGAAGTTACCCATGGCAGAGTGATTCAACGCCCGGACAGTCCCAAGGCGGGGACTTTATGCGTGGGGAAAAAAACGTTTCCCTTTGTGATGTGGGAACACTCCGAGCAGCTTGATTTTGATCAAGCCAAGACTTTTTTTGGCGTCTGGGAATATAATGAGTATCAGAAGGCAATGCAGTTCAGAGCATTAGGCGTTCTTTGATTCGTGGAATCTCATGATGAGGTGTTTGAATGATCGGTGAAACGACACCCGATATTTCTGATATTATTGCAAAGGTTCGGACGTACCAGTCGGAGTCGGCAATTCCGTTGCTGGAAAAAGCATTTGCCATGGCATTGCGCGCCCATGAAGGACAGCATCGGGTATCGGGAGAGGACTACATCCACCACCCTCTTGGAGTGGCGCGTATTCTCGCCGATCTTCAACTTGATGCCGATTCGATTGCGGCGGCTTTGCTGCATGATGTGGTAGAGGATACTACGGTTACTTTGGAGCAAATTGAGAAGGATTTTGGTAAAGAAGTGGCCGTCTTGGTTGACGGCGTTACCAAATTAAGCCGGATTGAGTATAAGTCCAAAGAAGAGCAGCAAATGGAAAACTATCGTAAAATGTTTTTGGCGATGGCGAAAGATATTCGCGTCGTATTGATAAAATTGGCCGACCGCTTGCACAATATGCGGACGCTGAAACCCATGGCGCCGGAAAAACAGAAAAAAATTGCCCGCGAAACGATGGAAATTTTTGCTCCGCTGGCCAATCGTCTTGGCATTTCCAACATCAAATGGGAATTGGAAGATTTGGCGTTTCGGTATCTGGAGCCGGAAAAATACTATGAATTGGTCGACCAGGTTCGACAAAAGCGTCAGGAACGGGAAGCCATCATTCAGGAAGCAATCCGAATTTTGCGCGACACATTGCAGGAAGTCGGAATTCATGCAGATATTGATGGACGGCCCAAGCATTTCTACAGTATTTTCCGCAAGATGCAACGGGATCATAAGGAACTGAGTGAAATCTATGATCTGTCTGCGGTGAGAATATTGGTGGATTCCCTGAAGGACTGTTATGGAGCGTTGGGGGTGGTCCACACATTATGGAAACCGATTCCCAACCGTTTTAAGGATTTTATTGCCGTACCCAAATCCAATATGTATCAATCCTTGCACACAACGGTTATCGGAACTCAGGGCAAGCCCCTGGAAATCCAGATTCGGACATATGAGATGCATCACGTAGCGGAAGTTGGAATTGCCGCTCACTGGAAATACAAAGAGGGCGCCAAGGGGCCCAACAAGGGATTTGACCAAAAATTGTCATGGATGCGGCAATTGTTGGAATGGCATCAGGAACTAAGGGATCCGCGTGAGTTTGTCGAGTCCGTCAAGCTGGATGTTTTTTCGGATGAGGTATTTGTTTTTACTCCCAAAGGGGATGTGTTGGATTTGCCGGCGGGGTCGGTTCCGCTGGATTTTGCTTATCGTGTGCATACCGATGTCGGACATCGGTGTGTTGGAGCCAGAGTCAACGGTCGGATGGTTCCACTGGAAACCAAGCTGTCCAATGGCGATATTGTTGAGGTCATTACGGCGAAACAGGGAAATCCTAGCCGGGACTGGCTTAATATAGTCGCTTCACCGGAAACACGCAACAAAATCCGGAATTGGTTCAAAAAAGAAAAACGCGAAGAAAATATCGTTAAAGGCCGCGAGGCGCTGGAAAAAGACAGCAAACGGCTGGGCTATGAATGGAAGGATTTGTCCAAGGGAGACCGGCTGGAAGATATTGCGCGCAAGATGAATTTTACGAATGAGGAAGATTTATTGGCGTCGCTGGGTTTTGGCGGTGTGACGGTACACGCCATCATGGTAAAATTAATCGAACAATATAAAAAAGAACAGAAAATTTCTGCGCCGCCGGATTTGAATCAATTGTTGGCGGAGATAAAACCCAAGCGATCAAAGAGCAAAGGCAGCCATGGAATACTGGTGAAGGGTGAAGGCGGACTGATGGTCCGATTGGCTCGTTGCTGCAATCCGGTGCCCGGCGATGTGATTGTCGGATATATTACACGGGGGCGGGGAGTTTCCGTCCATCGTGCGGATTGTCCCAACATGTCGTCTGACCCGGAGGAATACGAGCGGATGATCGAGGTGGAATGGGATACCGGCACGGAAGATCTGTACAAAGTTTCCATTGAAATTACCGCAATGGACCGTCCGGGGATGTTGACCGATATCATGATGATACTGGCCGAGTATAAGATCAATGCCAGTACCGTCAATGCGAAAACGCTAAAAGACAAACGGGCGACGATTGGCTTGTGCATTGATACGAAGAATACGGCGCAATTGGAGAACATCATGGCGAAAATGAAACGGGTCCGGGATGTTTTTGAAGTTCATCGGACAGCCTCTTCCATGGGGGGCAAGTGATGCGGGCGGTAGTGCAACGAACAGGATGGTCTGAGGTGACGGTCGAGGGTGAATGCGTGGGTCGGGCGGAACACGGCCTTACGGTATTGTTGGGGGTCGGACGGGACGACACGGAAATGGATGTTCGCTATATGGCGGATAAAATTGCCGATTTGCGGATTTTTGAAGATGCGGCAGGCAAGATGAACCGGTCCGTCCTTGATGTGGGTGGTCAGGTTTTGGCGATTTCCCAGTTTACGCTGTATGGAGATTGCCGTAAAGGCCGACGTCCCAGTTTTGATTCGGCAGCCTCGGCGGATAGCGCCAAAGTGCTGTATGAATTGTTTGTCCGTGAGCTGCAAAACAGAGGGCTGATAGTGGGATGCGGAC
>CAZSRN010000075.1:6782-8918 GCA_964609115.1 uncultured Veillonellaceae bacterium
TTCAGGCCGAAATGAAAGTGACGCTGGAAAACCAGGGACCGGTGACGCTGTTGCTCGATAGTAAGAAAAGCTTTTAGCAGGGGGTTCAACAATGAAAGTTTTGCAGATGGAAGTTGGGAGTCTGGGGACAAATTGTTATATTGCGTACAGTGAGAATACGAAGAAAGCCGTCATCATTGATCCGGGTGGAGATGCAAGCAAAATAATTGCTGCAATAAATCGCGAAGGATTGTCTGTTGAGGCCATTATCAACACTCATGGACATGCCGACCATGTTTTGGCCAATACCAAGGTAAAGGAAGCAACCGGCGCACCCTTGTGGATTCATGGCGCCGATGCCGACATGCTGGGCAGCGGTGCGCGTAATTTGTCGGCCTATATGGGGGCTTCCACCAGTTGCGGTACGGCGGACCGGCTACTGTCCGACGGTGATGTTCTGACCATAGGTGATTTTTCCTTAAAAGTTTTGCATACGCCGGGACATACTCCCGGAGGAATCAGCTTACTGACGGAAAAAACAGTATTTGTGGGTGATACCTTATTTGCCGAATCCATAGGACGCACCGATTTTCCCGGTGGTTCATACAGTCAACTGATTCACAGCATTAAAACGAAACTGATGACATTGGATGATGATGTCAAGGCATATCCCGGACATGGACCGGCGACTACAATCGGCTGGGAACGACGTCAGAACCCATTTATTCAGTGAGGTAATGATAAGAAAGTCAGGTGAGGGTCAATGTCCATCGACGTAATAGAGTTACGGCGCAGGTTTCGGGACAAACATTATAAAGTGACTCCGCAGCGACAAAAAATTCTGCAGGTGTTTGTGGATCATAAAGAGCAACATTTGAGCGCCGAGGACGTATATTCGCTGCTGCGCGCCGACTCGCCGGATATCGGACTGGCTACAGTATACAGGACACTTGAAATGCTGGAAGAGTTGGGGTTTCTGCACCGCATTGAGTTTGGCGACGGTAAGAGCCGCTATGAGGCCGCCACCAACGACTCAGCGCATGCGCATCACCATCTGATTTGCTTGTCGTGCGGAACCGTACTGGAATTCGACGACGATTTGATGGAGACGTTGGAAAGCTTTGTTTCGCGAACCGCTGACTTTCAGATTACCGATCATCAGGTCAAATTTTATGGATATTGCAGTGAATGCAGGAAAAAACGTGAACAATAAGACTCCCTGGGGAAAACTGACAGGCGTACGACCGACCAAAATTGCCCATCGATTATTGGATCAAGGTGAATCCTCGAAAGCCATTCAGCAATTTCTGCAGACTCAGTATGGGGTTTCTGCTCGCAAAGCCGCCCTTTTGGCGGAAGTGGCGCAGCATAATCGTCCATTTGTACCGACGCCTGCGACGAAAGAGGCGGAAAGCCGCAAGGTTTCACTTTATCTGGGAGTCCCATATTGTTCATCCCGTTGCACTTACTGCTCCTTTCCTTCGGCTTTGCTGCCGACGGATGAGGGGCAGATTGCATGTCTGTTGCAGGCAATTGGACAGGATATACAAGCTGTGGTAAAATTGTTGAGTGCTTGTGGGCTGACGCTGCAATCGCTTTATATTGGCGGCGGGACGCCTACTTGTTTGCCGGCTCGATTTTTCAGTCAACTCATGGGATGGATCAGTTCAGCTTTTGATACAACAGCTTTGAAAGAGTTTACGGTGGAAGCTGGACGTCCGGACAGTATTGACCGTGAAAAAGTCGAGCAGATGCGACAAGCCGGCGTGACCCGAATCAGCGTGAATCCTCAGACGATGCAACAACGCACCTTGGATTGCATTGGGCGACGGCATCAGGCGGAACAAACGTTGAGTGCCCTCAACCTTGTTCGGGAAGCAGGCTTTCAGTTGATCAACATGGATTTGATTGCGGGCTTGCCTGGGGAGGATATTACTGATGTTCGATCTTCAGTAATGCAGGTTTTGGCGGAGAATCCAGCCAATGTGACGGTTCATACTCTGGCTCTCAAACGGGGCGCGCAATTACTGGATTGCGCCGAATCGGCAGGGTTGCCGGATCCGGAAACGGTGCAGCTCATGGTGGAAGAAACGGCGGAGCGCATCAGAACCGCCGGATGGAAACCGTATTATCTGTACCGCCAGAAGAATTCTCCGG
>CAZSRN010000076.1:0-8915 GCA_964609115.1 uncultured Veillonellaceae bacterium
CGCCACGGCGAATGCAGGCATCTGTTCCTTCAATGGCTTCCACCGCCATGATGGCGCGATTTTTTACTACGACAGTCTGTCCAATATCGAGACCGCCAATTTTTTTCGCCATATTGAGACCAAACCGCATATCCGCTAATTCCGCTTCGGTTGGCTGCCGCTTTGTCATCACACCGGACGACGGCATCAGTGGTCGCAGCAATTCGGTTTGATCCAGAACGGTAATCCCCTCAGCCGCCAATTCTTCCACCAATGCCAGTGTCAACGTATCATCGCTGAAATTTTTCAACCGGGAAAAAATCTTCAGCACCCGCAGATCCGGTAATTCCCGATGGGCATAGATCAACTCTTTTGTGATCTTCCCGAGTAGCGTAACTTCTGCAACTTTTTCCCGTTTGAACACCTTGAAAATGCGGTCCAGTTTGGCAATGTTGATATATTCGTATGTATGGGTCACCTGAGCCAATTCCGGATCTACTTCCGGCAGAACCCCGATCCCAATCACGTGAACGCCCATGCCGCTAGCGGCACGGGCGAATTCTACAGGCAACCGACCAACGCCGGCAATTAATCCAATCCTCTTCATAAGTCCTCCCCGACTTATCGTTCTGTTGTGTCGTCATCGCGACGACTGCGGCAAAGTCCACGATCCACATTTCGCAAAAAACGCAGCAAATGATCCAGTGGTTCACTGGAATCCAGTTCCTGTTCCATTGCAGTGATGGCTTCCGACAACTTCATTCCGGAGCGGAACATCATCCGGTACGCTTTTTTCAAATTTCTCCGGACGTCTTCAGGTATACCCGCCCGTGACAGTCCTACACTATTCAGTCCACAGACTCGCGCCGGCCGACCATCCGCAATCACAAACGGCGGAACATCCTGCACAACTTTTGAGGCTCCGCCAATCATCGCATTGCGTCCAATTTTAACAAATTGATGAATGCCGGACATCCCGCTGATGATAGCGCGATCTTCCACAGTCACATGTCCAGCCAAACCGGACGCATTGGACATAATCACATAGTTGCCGACCTGACAGTTATGGGCAATGTGAGTGGCCCCCATAATCATGCAATGAGAACCGACCCGTGTTTCTTCACCTTCTCCTGTCGCGCGGTGAACAACAGCATATTCCCGGATAGCCGTATTGTCACCAATATATAAAAACGATTTTTCGCCTTTGAATTTCAAGTCCTGCGGCGGACCACCCAAGCAGGCGCCGTGCGAAATCAGGCACTCACGTCCAATAGTCGTCCAGCCTTCAATCACAACATGAGCCCCAATCTTTGTCCCATCCCCGATAAACACATTTTCGCCGATGACCGAGTATGGGCCGACCTCAACGTCACGTCCCAATCGGGCTCCCGGATATATCACTGCAGTTTCATGTATCTTACGCAGGGGAACCACCATGCTATCAGTTTTCATGTACATATCAACTCCTTGTAGGGTATAGTCCACCTGACTGGCAAATTCGCTGCAGCAGACAATCCGGCAAAAATAGCGATTTAATGAAATCTTCTTTTTACTGGTCGGTTTTTCATGTGTTTTTGACCCTATTTCTCGTTATTTCAAGTCAACGCAAAAGTCAATTCCGCTTCCGCTACCATTTCCCCGTCGACAAAAGCTTGGGCCCAAACTTTACCGATATTGCCGCGATACTTAATCATCTCCGTCACCATACGCAACTGATCACCCGGTACAACCGGACGTCGGAACTTCACCCGGTCCATTGCGGCAAAATAAGGAATTTGGTGCTGATGTTCCGGCGAGCACATGACCATGACTCCTCCGACTTGCCCCATTGCTTCCAGCAAAATTACTCCGGGCATCACGGGACGTTCAGGAAAATGCCCCATAAAAAAGGGTTCATTCATTGTGACACATTTGATCCCCACTGCCCGATTCATCGGTTCCAGTTCAAGAATACGATCTACCAACAACATGGGAAACCGATGCGGCAAGATTTTTTGAATTTCAACAACATCCAACAATGCTTTCCACCCCTTTTGCTTGTCTTCATGAAACCAAGCCCAAACTTTTGCAGCCAAGGCCGTATTTAAAGCGTGACCCGATTGAACAGCTACAACATGCCCGCGAAGGGGTTGCCCCAGCAATGCCAAATCCCCTAAAACATCCAATATTTTATGCCGTACCAACTCATCGGAAAAGCGTAACGGGTTCAGATTGGTTTCATCATCATAGACCAACGTGTTGTCAAGGCTGCCGCCCATTCCCAGTCCTTTAGTCTTCAGTGCTTCCACTTCATGCATGAATCCAATGGTTCTTGCCGGGGCAATCTCATGGATAAAAATTTCCGGCGTAATCTCATATGTAGCCTGCTGAACCCCCAGCTTGGGATGGGGATTGGATGACGTAAAAGACACCTTTAATCCATCATAGGGAAGAATCTTAATGGATCTCCCGTCGTCAGACACTTCGATCGGTTCAGTCACCTGAATAATCGTGCGGGGTATATCCAAATTCACTATCCCCGCTTCTTCAATCAGACGAACAAAGGGCAATGCACTTCCATCTCCCACAGGCGCTTCCGCAGAAGACATCTCCACTGCACAGTTATCGACACCCATGACATAAAGAGCCGCCAATAAATGTTCCACCGTAAAAACCTTGGCAGAGCCATTTTCCAGCGTAGTAGCACGCAATGTCGAAGTCACCTGGCGTGCATCCGCCCGGACTCCAGGTTTGTCCGGCAGATCCGTACGAAAAAACACAATGCCGCTGTTCGCAGCGGCCGGCTTCATTGCAAGTGCTACCGGTTGCCCCGAATGCAGACCGATGTCTGTATATTGAACAACGCGCGCGAGCGTGGTCTGATTTGCCAAAAAGTCTCCTCCCATCATTGGGTATACCGATCAGTGCGTATAGGTAAGGCCCAGATAAATTCTTTCCTCCCGGCCCATCCATCCGGCATCCAACCTCACTCCGCGTGCAAGTCGCATCCGTGCTCCATAATTAAGCTTGTATCCGTCCATTTCCACAATGAGGGAAGTTACAGGAAAGCCGGATGCCTTCTTGCGCAGTGATGTTGGATTCAAAACTTTTTCGATGGCGCCGAACATACCCTCAAAACGGCCGGTCCCTGTGCCGATATGAATTCTGAGACCATAGGGCAAGGCCTTGGATACGACTCCATATACCGACCGGCGTCCCTGTCCTCCGATGTCTTCCACGCCAATCGCTACTGCCGGGATCAGCAACATTTCCGGATTTAAGTTGAATTTGGCATTCACGATCCAGTTATCAGCAACGCTCTTATTCCATGGCGCTGATGCACTCACTTCCAAACCGGATGGCAACCCTGCCGTTGCCACGGCAGAACCATGGTCCTGCCAATGAAAATATCCGGCGGAATATTGGCCCATCTGCAATGAATCCGCCGTGGGAATCCGAATCATTCCCGTCGATCCGGTCGTCGACGGAGCTGCTGAAACTGGAACCATTAAAATAGAAGATGTTAAAAAAACACCGACCCATAAGATCACTTTTTGCATGACGCTCATAAGCTTTGCCTCTTTATTTTTTTACTTGTTTCGGGCGTTTTTTTCCAGCTCTTCCAGTCGTTTTTCCAGATCACGGATTTTTTTCAGCGTTGCCGGCAATTTATGCAGTGAAACCTGTTCCCTCACCCATTCCTGATGAGGACGCGCAGGCGTTCCTGCGCCAAAATAATTTTCCGGTGTATCCTTGGTGATTCCCGCACGTCCGATAAAAGTCGAATTAGCGCCAATATTAATATGTCCGGCAGTACCTGTTTGACCTGCAAGGGTCACATGATGTCCCACCGTAACACTGCCGGAAATTCCCGTCTGGGCAACAATAAAGCAATGCTCGCCAATATTATCGTTATGTGCGATATGAACCAAATTATCAATTTTTGTTCCTCGTTTTACAATGGTACTTCCGGTAGTGGCCCTGTCAATCGCCGTATTGGTGCCGATTTCCACATCATCTTCAATAACCACATTGCCCACCTGCGGCACCTTCAAGTGCTCTCCCTCTACAGTGACAAAACCAAAGCCGTCGCCGCCCAATACAGCGCCGCTCTGCACAATCACCCGGTTACCCAAAACCGTCTGTTCCCGAAGCGTAACATTCGGATGGATGATGCAATCCCGGCCAATAGTCGATCCATCGCCGACAAACGTATGCGGATAGAGAAGAGTGCCTTCCTCAATCGTTACATCATTTCCAATAAAAACCTGGGCCATAACGGCTACATTCTGCGCAATAGAAACATTCTTTCCCACCACTGCCGTTGGATGAATACCCGCTTCCACCTGCGGAAGCGGATGGAAAAGCGTCAATAACCGCATAAAGGCGACCCGGGGATTTGTTACCCGAATCGCCGGTTTAGAAAAAGATTCCACAGAATCCGGGATAATGACTGCAGCGGCTTTTGAGGTAGCCGCCCTGTCCAAGTGAGGAGGAACGGCAAATGTAAGGTCGGCGGGACCTGCTTCATCAATTCCCGTAATTCCTTCAATCCACTGACCTTCGTCGCCACTCACCCGGCCCTCGACCAGTTTGGCCAGTTCATGCAGTGTTTTCTTCAAAACATTCCCTCGCTACTGCAATTTTTTTAATACGTCTTCGGTAACGTCCACGCCACCCCAAGCCATACCATTTTTATAAATCACTGCACCCAGTTTCTTTTCTTTTGCGACTTCTTCCAGAACTTTTTTTGTCTGCTCTTCAATCTGCGCTTCAAAATCCTGCTTCAGTTTCATGAATTCCGCATAAGCGGCTTGCTCTTTCTGTTGAAATTCTTCCGGCTTCAAAGTGGCCTTTTCTTTTTCCAAATTGGCGGTCAACTCTTTCGCCTTCGTATTGAGTTGTTCCTGCATTTGCTTAATCTTCGGATTTTCTGTCATCACTTTCTGCATATCAACGATTCCAATGGTCGAAGGTTTTTCTGCACCGCATCCGGCCAGCAGAACAACCGAAAACATTATAGCCAAGAGAAGCGCGCTCCAACGGGTCACCTTTTTCATCTTTTGTTCCTCCACTCATTTCGCATTTGCAATTTCCCGCGCGACGGCATCCGTAATATCCTTCACCGATTTGTGCATCGCCGGCTTCAACCACACCATGTCGATTTTTTCCTGTACTGCGATATTCGTTACCGCTAAACGAATATCCTGAATCATTCGTCCTGATAATTCTACAATCTCCCGCCGCAAACTTTCACGTTCCGGCGATTCTATCGGTTTTTGCAAGTTCTGCCTTCGGTCTTCCATCCATTTTTGGGCGTACGCATCAGCGCGACCCGAAAGATCACTCGCCAATGCCGTCATCTCGGCATTCAAACGCGAAGTCAATTCCACATCCTTGGCAGCAAGTTTTCGCTGCCGCTCAGCCGTCAGCCGATCCCGTTCCTTTTGCAAAGCTTGTCTCTCAGTCGGCGAAAGCTGGATAGTCTGAAGCTTCAGGTCGATGTTAAACAAAGGCATCCGGTATTCATTCTCCAGTTCATCCATGAATAACCGGCGTTGCTCATTCATTTTCGTTTCCATTTGCATCTGTTGCTGAGTCAATGCTGCCTGATCTTCATTTTGTCGGGTTTTCATTACCACTTCCAGTTCATGTTGGGCCGTCTCCATTGCCGCAGACTGATCAGATGCTTTCGCATCCATAACGTTCAGCGCCTGTTCCATTTGCCTCAACTTTATTCTTGCCGGATGCAAATCCAGCAATTTCATCATATCAATCATCGCATGAACCGTAGTGTTTTTTTGAATCGCGGGTTCGATTACAGGCTGAGGTCCCAGCGCACATCCAGTGCTTCCCGATACTACGCACCCCATAGCCAAAACGGCAATCAGCATTTGTCGCAGTGTAACCCGCACAGGCTTGCCTCCCCGAAAAAAAGGCCGAGCGCTGGTTCTCCCCCGCCCGGCCGCTCTTGCCTTCAAACAATCAATTACTTACCGGTAACTTTCTTGACGCATTCATCCGTGATGTCGTTCCCGCCATAAATCACAGCGCCTTTGTCTACGACTACCGCCAACCCTTTGGCATCAGACACTTCTTTGATCACGGCATCCACTTTGTTGAAAATAGGAACCATCAGTTCCTGGTTTTTTAGTTGAAGACGCTGTTGCAACTGCATGTAGTATTCCTGTTTTTCTTTATCGCCGAGACTGGCCGCCTTAGCATCAAATTCCTTCTTTGCCGCTTCAGACTCAGCCTGCATGGTCGTTTGCACCTTTGCCAACTCAGGGTGTTGCTGCACCAGCATCTGATAATTGACTACACCGACGTTAGATGCTGCAGCTGCTGAAGCTACATGTGTAGTTTGCGAAACAGCCAATCCGCCCACTCCAAACAGGAAAGCAGCTGCGATGGCGAGAGCTACTGTTTTGACATTTTTCTTGTTTCTGAACACTTACGAAAGACCCCTCTCAAAATTATTACCTTTTGGTTTTTTGCCTCTCTCATTATAACAGGCGGGTCGCCGATGCACAATATTGAAGCATGAAAAGTTTTCGGCAAAATTCTTTACAAATGCCCTACCAACCGCAACCAATTGCTGTCGTTTGTCAGAACAAATTCCGCGCTGAGAAAATCATGCAGCTTATAGCGGATTCCCACTTCATTACGGTCAATTGCCGGCCAGCGCTCGGCCCGCAATGACCAGCGACCGCCCAATCCTTGATCCAGCCAAAATACATATTCCTTGTCGTTCGTACGGTATCGGACGCCAGCCCAAGTATCGGAGCCAAATTGATGTCCCCATCCCGGCATAACTTGCCAGGTCATGGTTCCCGGAAGCACTTTCACTTCCACAAACAATTCGTCATAAGGCCCCACTAATCGTCCCACATGAGCTTTCCCTGAAATATTGTCCTTCTCCCTACCAATATCCAAAAATACTTCACCAGTAATTCGATAGGTTTCCGCTTCCACTGCCACTGTCACATCCGCATCCTCGCCGGGTCGAACAAGTGGAACAACTTTCAAGCCAAACTGCCGGATGAAGGGATCTGCCAATGTTGCCTGACGCACTTTTTCCGTAAAATGTTGCAGATGGCGTTCAACATACTCGACCGGTAAGCCCCGCAAACTTCGCGCCTGAACTTCTATAGCTGGCCGGGCATGCACCAATAATAAATTAGGAATTGTATGGGAACGAAATGAAACATGCGCATTCTTGACGAGCACTCCGGTGGGAAACAGGGAGAGCCGAACATTGGACTGCTTTCCTGCTTCCACGTCCAAACTGAAATGGAACTCCGGCAACCGGCGTTGCAGAATGTCCCGAATCAGCTCCCGCGCTACGCTGGATGCCCAGTCAACAGCATCTACAGGTAATCCGAGCAGCGCTGTACGAATCTCTTCTTCCATTTTACCCATGTCCGTCTGAACAAGAGGTACAGCTTCGGGCGCAATTCCGCTATAATCAACCTGAATATTGACATCCTGCACCATGTCTCCCCAGGGGATGATCTTGATATGAATTTGGGTTATTGCACGAGGATCTATTTCAACACGCTCTACGGTATATCCAATCAAAACCCTGTCAAAAACATCTCTCAGTAATTTTTCATAGTATTCCCTTTGTTGGGTAACTTCTATCGTCGTACGGCCAAGCAACAGATGCTCACCGATGATTTTCACACTCTCCGACATGCGGCGAATCACTCTGGATGAAGGCGCTGCATCCGCCACTATCTCAACCTTTACAGATTCCACTGTCACCCCCATCCTATCAAGCTGGCCCAATGCAGAACAAACACTTTGATTCACACCTAAAAGTAACCAGCAACTTATACCTATAAGGAAGCATTGCACCCATCTTTTTTTTACCATTCGTGTCATGCCATTCCTTTCAGCCCAGACATTCTATTAAAGGAAAAGCCAGGTCAAATACCCGGCTTTTCCTTTAATAGAATGATTTTTTAAGGTTAGAACTGTCCACCAAATGTGAAATGGGTACGATTACCCTGATCGCCAATTGCATAGTCTAATCGAACAGGGCCAAAGGGCGTTGCGACAAGAACTCCCATACCATAACCCGCTTTGAGCCCTCCAATCCCCTCAGCGTCCTCCCACGCTTTGCCAATGTCCGTAAAGAAAGCAGCCAAAACTCGTTTGACAACGGGAAAACGATATTCCAGTGTTGTAGCAAACATACGATTTCCCTTGAATTGATCATCACGGTACCCGCGAAGAGTGTAAGAACCTCCTGCAGCATATTTCTGCATATAAGGAATAGATCCTGTGCCATATCCCATAATGCCGCGAGCGGCAACCACTTGGGATTTTCCGACTTTCCAATAATGTCGGGTTTCCGCCGTATATTTGTTGAAAGAGAAATCGCCTCCAAGCCCAGCCACTTCAGCTGACAAGGAGTAGCGCGTTCCTTCCGACGGATTGGTATTGCTGTCTCGTGAGTCGAAAACACGACTCAACACAATACTACGAGTAAGTCCAAAATTATTTTTGATATAGTCCGGCCCATATTTGGCAGTATTTATTTCATAATTATCACCCGAAATATATTCTACATACTCATCTCGCCGATTTTTAAACGTTATAAAATGAGACAGGTTGTCATTGACAGGACGTCCAAAAGTAAATTCAAATCCTCCATAACGTCTGTAATAGGTTGAATCGTCATTGCCATCAACATTAAAGCTTGTGTACTGGTTAAGCATATTATACACGCTAAAGCCCAGCGAGGTCTGTTTGCGATCCAACCACGGCCGCAGATAACTCAAAGTGTAATTTCCAGCTGTCGAAGCCTTCCCGCCAAATTCCCAACGAATATTGGCATTATCACCTCTTCCCCTGAAATTTTTATCGCCAAGTGCAATGATACCGACCAATCCATCCGCATTGCTATATCCGCCGCCGATGGAGAAAGTACCCGTTTTTTGCTCCACTAC
>CAZSRN010000077.1:0-8886 GCA_964609115.1 uncultured Veillonellaceae bacterium
CCACAAAAGGCTGCGAAAAAGAAGTAATGGCAATATTACGGGATATCTTGCGAGGAAGCCCGCAAGATATCCCGTAATATTGCCATTACTTCTTTTTCGCAGCCTTTTGTGGGGATGCGATTGCTGGAAAAAGCCATGGATATTACGATTACGGAACTGGTTTTTCATAGCCAGGCCGATTTGGAAAAACTCATTGCCGATTTATCGCAGGAAGGAGATTTCTGTGTGGTCGGAGGCGGACAATCGGTGCCGGAAGCCCAGAAAAACGGACTGCCGGCCGTTTTTCTCCGGGCAAGTCGTGAGACGATCCGGGAAACGCTGCTTCAGGCGGTTGAAGTAGCCCGGCTTCGCCGGGAAGAAAAACGGCGGGCTTATCGCTTAAAAGCCATTTTGGATAGTGTATATGATGGGATTATTGCAGTGGATGCGGACGGAAAACTGGAAATTGTGAATCCGGCGGCTGAACGAATGTTGAATGTGAAGGCCGGTCAGTCTATTGGACGGCAGGCCAAACAGGTGATCCCCAATTCTCATCTGAATGAAGTGCTTAAGACGGGAAAGGCGGAGATCGGCGAACTTCAGGATTTGGGAAACATGCAGATCGTCACCAACCGGGTTCCCATTAAAGATGAAACGGAAATTATGGGAGCGGTCGCGACCTTTCAGGATGCATCCCGTCTTATTCAGGTGGAGCATCGCTTGCGCCGGGAAATGGTCAAAAATCGGTTTGTTGCCAAATATCGGCTGGAAGATATAGTGGGAGAATCGCCCCGCCTTGTTGAAACCAAGGAAATGGCGGCGAAATTTGCGCTGTCGGATTTGACGTTGTTGATTTATGGGCCTTCCGGCAGCGGAAAAGAAATGTTTGCCCAGGGGATTCATTCGGCGGGAATGCGCAAGCGCCACCCCTTTGTTGCGATTAATTGTGCGGCGTTGCCGCCGACCTTGTTGGAAAGTGAATTGTTCGGATATGATGAAGGCGCTTTCACCGGAGCAAAGCGGAAGGGAAAACTGGGCCTTTTTGAAATGGGCCATGGCGGAACCGTTTTTTTGGATGAGATTGATGCTCTTCCCATAGAGCTTCAGGGCCGATTGTTGCGGGTACTGCAGGAAAAAGAAGTGTTGAGGGTCGGCGGAGATACGATTATTCCCGTCGACATTCGGGTAGTGGCGGCAGCCAATAAATTGCCGCATGAATTGGTGGCGGCGGGAAAATTGCGCGAAGATCTCTATTATCGGCTAAACGTATTGTATCTGGAGATTCCCAGCTTGAAAGAACGAATTCAGGATATTCCTCTTTTATGCCGACATTTTTTAATGACGTTGCAATCGGAAGCTAATTTACAGTATGTCGAAGAATTCCTGCCTTTTCTGCTTCGGTACGACTGGCCGGGAAATGTGCGGGAATTGGTCAATTTTTGTCAACGGTTGTCATTCTATCGGGAAGGCTTTTTGCAGGCTACGGATGCAGAGCACTTGTTGCAGCGGATTGCACCCAACATGATGGCGGCTCTCGCGAAAAAACCCAGGCTGGAGGCTTTGCCTGCCCGAGTGACCGAGTTTGAAGCGCAGATCATTCGGGAGGCGGTTCAGAGCGCGGGCAGCTTGCGCAAGGCGGCGGAAAAGTTGGGGGTACCCAAATCAACCTTGTCGCGCAAGCTGAAAAGCAAAAAAGAAGAATGACACAAGCAAAACGTCCCGAAACTGGGACGGCTTGTCTTGAAATTGGGACAATGGATTTTGCAACTTATGGAAGGTTCGGTGTGTTTGTTGGCGAATAAATAATAAAATGTCCTGAAAATAGTCTCTAGGGGGAATTGTTCTGCAAATTCTGCGTAAATTTAATGAGGTGCTTTTGAGGTTGGCAGGTTGGAGTGTCATGATTTCTGTGGCGGCGATTGCCATAGTGATTCCTTATGAAGTTTTCGGACGATATGTCCTCGGCAATATGTCGACATGGACCAGCGAATTTTCACAGTATGCACTCGTCTGGGCTTCCATGCTTGGCGGAGCGGTTGGCTTGAAAAGAGGGTATCAGGTGGGAATCACCACACTGACGGACAGTCTGCCTCCTTTTTTTTCCCGGGTGGTACAGGGTGTTGGGTATTTGTGCATGTTGGTTTTTTTAGCCTTGATGACATACTATGGAATCGAGCAAATGTTGATGAATGTTGCCCAGACGTCATCTACCATGGGAATTAGCATGAGCATTCCATATTCGGCGTTGCCTATCGGATTTTTTATTATGTTTTTCATTACAATTGAGCAGTGGATAGATTTCCTGTCCCCCGGCTCGGCGGGGAGGAAATGAAATGTTGACTGCATTTATCTGTAGTTTTATTGCGTTGCTGGCTCTGGGGATTCCGATAGCGATTGGCCTGGGCGGTTCGGCCATGACCTATGTTCTGATGCAGGAAGATTTATCGTTGACGATGCTGATTCAGACAACCTTCGCGGGAATGGCATCTTTCCCGTTACTGGCGATTCCCTTGTTTATGCTGGCAGGCAATCTTATGAATGAGGGCGGGTTGACTCATGACCTGGTGAAGTTTGCCCGTTTGCTCATGGGCCATGTCAGCGGAGGACTGGGGTTGGCTACGATTCTTGCCAGCGCGATTTTTGCGGCCATTTCCGGCTCCGCAGTCGCCACAGCGGTGGCCATTGGGATGGTGATGATTCCCGCGATGAAGTCTGCCGGATATGATGAAGAAGTTTCGGCTTCGGTAACGGCGACCGCATCCTGCCTGGGACCCATTATTCCGCCCAGCATTCCATTTATCATGTACGGTGTTATTGCAAACGTCTCTATTGGCGCGCTGTTTTTGGGTGGAGTGGTGCCGGGAATTTTGCTGGCGGCAGGATTGATGTTCTATATGTATTATGTTGCGAAAAAAAGAAACTACCCGCGCGAAAAGAAAGCTTCGTTCAAGGAAATACTGGCAGGAACCTGGCAGGCGCTACCCGCATTGCTTATGCCGGTTATTATCATGGGAGGAATTCTGGGCGGGGCTTTTACACCCACTGAAGCGGCCGGAGTGGTAGCGGTCTACGCACTGATTGTCGGCGGCGTATTTTACAAAAAAATAAAGTGGAATCGACTGCCGGATATTCTTTTAAATTCCGGTATTGAATCGGCCATGGTCATGCTGTTGCTGGGATTGTCGGAACCCTTTGCCTGGATTATTGCAGCGGAACAAATCCCTCAACTGATTATTAATGCGATTGGACAAATCAGCACGTCTCCTTATGTTGTACTGTTTTTGATCAACATTTTATTGATTTTGGTGGGGATTCCGCTTGAAACGGCGCCGGCGATCACGATTGTAACTCCGGTGATAGCGCCTATGGCGGCGCAATTGGGAATTGATCCGGTTCATCTGGGAATTGTTGTTTGCTTCAACTTGGTGCTGGGGCTTATCACTCCGCCGGTTGGTGCGGTATTGTTTGCGATTTGCAGTATTGCCGGAATGAGTTTGGAAAAGTTGAGTAAAGGAATTTGGGTTCCGTTTTTTATCGCGGTCGGAGTGTTGGCCCTAATCACGTACATTCCAACACTGACGACTTATTTGCCCAAGGTGCTGATGTAAGAGAAAAGAAGAGATTTTGCCGGAAAGTTCTTTTGGGAAGGGAGTGGTTTCATGACAAAATCAAAAGTTTATGTAACCCGAATGTTGCCGCAATCGGCGATCGATTTGCTGGAAGAACACTGCGACGTGGAAATCAATGCGGATGACCGTGTGCTGGCGCGCACGGAATTATTGGAAAAAGTCCGGGGACGGGATGCCGTCCTTTGCTTGCTGACTGATACGATCGATGAGGAAGTGTTGGCGGCGGCAGGCCCTCAATGCAAAATTTTTGCCAATTATGCCGTAGGATATAATAATGTGGATGTAGCGGCCGCCACGCGGCGAAACATTATGGTAACCAATACGCCGGATGTATTGACGGATGCTACAGCGGATTTGGCCTGGACGTTGCTTTTTGCCACAGCCCGCCGGGTAGTGGAAGCGGATCGATTTTTGCGGGAGGGCAAGTTCAAGGGCTGGGGACCCATGCTGCTGCTGGGGCTCGACATTACCGGGAAGACGCTGGGCGTAATTGGCGCGGGGCGAATCGGCGGTAATTTTGCCGCCAAGGCCAAAGGCTTCGGGATGAAGATTTTATACAACAACAATCATCCGAATTCCGCTTTTGAGGCAGAAACCGGGGGTGTTTTCGCCGATAAGGAAACGTTGCTGAAAGAAGCGGATTTCATCTCCATTCATGTTCCCTTGATGCCTTCGACGCATCATCTGATCAGTACGAATGAGTTTAAGCTCATGAAGAAAACGGCTGTTCTGATCAATACATCCCGAGGGCCGGTAGTCGACGAAAAAGCATTGGTACATGCGCTGAATTCCGGAGAAATTTGGGGAGCAGGGTTGGACGTGTTTGAAAATGAACCGGTGGTGGAGCCGGGGTTGCTTGAGTGTCCCAATGCAGTTTTGCTGCCTCATGTGGCCAGTGCTACGGTCGACACACGAACGAATATGGGATTGATTGCGGTACGCAATATCTTGGCCGCGATGAACGGTGAAGAACCGCCCAATTTAATTAACAAGGAAGTTAGGTCTTGAAAAAATAAATGTAGGAGACAGAGATGAAAAATTCATTTGCGCAACTGGGCGTTACGGAACCGTTGATTGCAGGTCTTGCCAAAGCAGGCATTACAACGCCTACCCCCATACAGGCTTCCGTTATACCGGATGCGGTCGCCGACAGGGACGTTATCGGGCAGTCTGCAACCGGTACGGGGAAGACCCTTGCTTATTTGTTGCCGGTTTTTCAAAAGATTCATGCGGAAAAGAAAGAAACGCAGGCCATTATTTTAGCGCCGACGCATGAGCTGGCCATGCAGATTTTCCATCAAGCGGAGTTGCTGGCGAAAAATTCGGAAATAGCGATTACGTCTGCGGTCATTATTGGGGACGTAAATATTTCCCGGCAGATTGACAAACTCAAGGAACGGCCGCATATTATTGTCGGGTCAGCCGGACGAATTCTTGAGTTGATTCAAAAACGCAAGATCAATTCTCAAACAGCGAAAATCATCGTGCTGGATGAGGCGGACCGATTGCTGGACGACAGCAACCGCACCGGCGTTGCCGCAGTGATCAAGACTACGCTGAAAGACAGACAACTGATGCTTTTCTCTGCGACGATCACTCCAGCCACCATTGAGAAAGCCGGCGAGTGGGCGAAAAATCCGGTCGTAGCAATAGTTGAGGTTGAAACGAAAGTCCCGGCAGCGATAGCGCACATGTATTTGTTGGTCGAGGCCCGCGATAAAATTACCCTGCTGCGAAAACTGCTGGCGAGTCGCCCAACGGAACGGGTATTGGTTTTCGTGAATACGGCCGTTGCCATTTCAGAAACGGTTTCCAAATTGTCCTATCATGGGGTGGAAGCCGTTGGCATTCATGGGACGGCGCTGAAGAGCGACAGGCAGGGTGCGATGGAGGATTTTCGCACCGGTCGCGCACGGGTGTTGGTGGCCTCGGATTTGGCGGCTCGCGGGTTGGATATTCCTGAGGTCGCGAGTGTTGTAAATCTTGATTTGCCGGAAGATCCGCAGGCATATTTGCACCGGGCAGGGCGTACCGGGCGGGCCGGTCAATCCGGCCAGGTTTTCTCCATCGTGGACCGGGTGGAAGTCAAACATATCCATTATTTGCAGAAGACTTTACAAATCAGGATAGAAGAAAAAATGCTTTCCTTCGGGAAAGTGGAGGAGTATAAACGGCCCGGGCCAACGCAAAGACAGAAGTAAAAAAGAGCAGTGAAGCATCACTGCTCTTTTTTTACGGGTAAAGGGAATGAAAATCCAAAGCCGGATCAATGCTGGACAATCAGACGGGTAAATTCATCTACCAATTGAGGGTCGAACTGCGTTCCTGCGCATCGATGGAGTTCTGCGGCGGCGGTAGAAAAGTCCAAAGCCTTTCGGTAAGGACGATCGCTCGTCATTGCATCAAAGGCATCTACAATGGATAATATGCGACATTCCAGCGGAATCGCTTCTCCTTTGATTCCGAGAGGATATCCCTTGCCGTTCCACCATTCCTGGTGGCGTAAAATCCAATTGGCGATCGGAGCCAGATCGGGAGTGGACATCGCAATTCGATGCCCAATTTCACAATGCTGGCGCATGATTTTCCACTCATCGGGTGTCAAGGGACCGGGCTTAAACAAAATATTGTCTGGAATGCCGACTTTGCCGATATCGTGAAAATGGGCCAGCAAGCGAAGGTCCGGCATATTATGTTCCGGTAAATCCAGGGCGCGGGCAAAAGTTTCCACGAGGGATTGCAATCGGTCTCCATGCCCTTCCGTAATAAAATCCCGTGCTTCCAGCGCCTTGACCAACCCCTGAACGATGGCGCTGCGAGCGCTATTGGTCTGATGCAGTTTTTCCCGGTACATATTGTTGTCCGCTTCCTTGAACAGGGCGGTCATGTTGACGGAAGCCTGTTGGTTTACGGCGAAACCCATGGATAAACTGATGGGTAGAGTGGGATGCTGCGCATTGTAGTCTGCAAGCTGCTTTTTTATTTTTCGGCATGCATTTTCACAGGTTTTGACGGAATTGGCGCCTAATAAAATGACAAACTCATCGCCGCCGATTCGTGAAATGATATCTCCGGAACGAAAAGACTTCCGCAAAATAGCAGCAACGCTTTTCAGAATTTCATCTCCCACATCGTGTCCAAGCGAATCGTTGACGATTTTTAGCCCGTCCACATCGCACATGAGTAAGGCCACTTGTGTATCGCGCTGCTTTTCAAACCGCCGCATTTCTTCCTCAAAAAACGTCCGGTTGTAGCAACCCGTTAACGAATCATGCAAACTCAGGTGCTTCAGCTGCTCCTCCATTTGTTTTCGTACCGTGACATTGCGGCAGATCACAAGCGCCTGGTCTTTTCCGCTGACGACTATGCGTGTTTCATAATGTTCCACTTTTCCCCGGAATGCATACTGATATTCACAAAGTTGCAGACTCTCCGTCGATAATGCGCGATCAATGTGCAGCCGGATTGTTGCAGCAATGGAGGGCGGCAGAACGCGGGCAATATTTTTGCCGATGAAAAAATCCCGCGGTAAGTTCAAAAAATCATTGCCGGTATTGAAATCCAGAAATGTTCCGTCGCGATGAATGAGAAAAATAGTATCGGGAATCGCATTGATCATGGCTTGCAGGGAAGTTTCCGCCAAAGCGTGATCTTGAATTTCGTGCGAGTAAGACTCAAGCAAAGTTGCATTGTCCCATGCAATGGAAGCCATTTCTGCAAACCGGGTTACTGTTGCAAGATCCTCTTCCGCAAAGATTTTGCCGGGTTCGCAGTAAGCCAGCCCGATGGTGCCGACGACCCGGCCTTCCGACAGTAGTGGAATCTGCAAAACGGCATGAATTTCGTCAAATTGTACGGAGGCGGGGTCGTTGCGTTTCCAAGCGGCATAATCATTGATAATGGCGGGTTTGCCTGTCCGTCGAACCAAACCGACAATTCCGCGATGAGCAGCGATTTCACGCCCGATATCTTTTGCATAAATCCCAATTCCATGCGTGCGGCGAAAGACATTTTTCTCCCGGTCCAGAATATAAATAAAGCCGTGTTGGGTGCCGAGCATCCGGGTGGCATCAGTAACAATCGTGGACAAAAGTTCTGTCGGATTACGCCTGTGCATGAGGCCGACGGCCATTTCCTGCACAGAAGATAAAATGTCGTTTTGGCGGCGAATTTCCGCTTCTTTCTGCATGAGTTGTTCAAATTGAGTGCGCAGCTCTTCTTCGGATGCGGTTAATTCCTCGTTGGTTGCGGTTAATTCCTCGTTGGCAGCGGTCAACTCTTCGTTGGCGGCAATTAATTCTTCATTCAAATTCTGTTGCTTTTGTTCGCTGTGCTGCAAGGCATTTTCAATTGCAATGGTTTCCGTAATGTCCCGTACAATGCTGACTACAGCATCTATCGCAATCGATTTGAATTTTTGTGAGCTAACCTCAACGGGGAAAGATTGACCGTTTTTTCGTCGATGACGGGAACGAAACAGTATTCCTTTTGTAAACGCATCTTTTAACTGATTTTGCAAAGCAGGAATCAGTTCCGGCGTACGCAGATCGCTCACCGATAAGGTCAATAATTCTTGTTCGGTATATCCATAGGCAGCGGCAGCCGCCCGGTTGGCATATAATATTTTGCCGTCGGAACGAACAATCAAAACAATATCACGCGCTTGCGACAAAATCTGACGAAAGAAAAGCGGATCATTCAATTGGCGCAGCTCATCTGCGGTTCCGTTGATTTTTGATTTCACAGGAACGCCTCCCGATTGCCATGATTCGCCGGATTCCTGAAAAAACCGAGAATGATTATTATTGATTGTATAGTCGGACTATTCAACACGAAGAAGCAACTTTCCTGCTGTTACAGGAGATTTTGTCATGGGAAATAGAGGAATTCTCTGTTGCAGGTCAAATATTGATAACTAGATGAATTTTCGGTTCGAGTCAGCGTGGAAAGGGAAGGGGTAGAAAAATGTACTCGATGGGTAATGTTACCCGAAATACGATTGCGATGGTGTTGGCCGGAGGCAAAGGAGAACGACTGAGTCCCATTACTACGAACCGTCCGAAACCCTGCGTCGACTTTGGGGGAAAATACAAGATTATTGATTTCGTTTTAAGCAATCTGTTTAATTCCGGCATCAAAAAGGTTTATGTATTGACTCAATATCGGGCCTACCCTTTGAACAAGCATATCAAGGAGTTTTGGTCCCGCTTGGTGGGAATGGGGGAGTTTTTCGACACGATTTCGCCCGAAACCAACAGCGAAAGCGAAGAGTGGTTCA
>CAZSRN010000078.1:0-8822 GCA_964609115.1 uncultured Veillonellaceae bacterium
CATTTGCAGAGGGGAGTTTTACTTTTTCGAGGAAGAAAATCTTATTGGAGGCGCAATATGGGGAAAAAAATCAAGCTGATTGTTGTGTTGACACTCTTGCTATTTGTTGAAGGCGGTTTTTTCGGCGTTGGCGCCATTGCCGGGGCGGAGCCCGGAGGAATGCTGACGGTATCTGGAGTCGGGTCATTGAGTTTGCCGGACTGGCTGGAGGCCAAAGAAGCAAAAGGATTGGAAAATCAGACCAATGCCGGTCTGCAGTACGATTTGGTGGGATTATATAAAGACACTTGGCATTATGCGCGTCTGGTAACGTATAAAATGGAACAGAATATGGGTGTAGCCGCGCTATTGTTTGGAGTAGCGGAGGCCAATCCTCAGGTGTTGGGCGAACTTGCCCGTCCTTTGCTGGACAAAAATCTGGCAGAGAATGGCGGAAAAATTCTGGAATGGATGCCTGCTAAAAAAGCGATGCTGGGCGGACGCAATGTGCCTTCGATTTCTGCGCGGTTGATCATGACGGACAAAGTACCGCTACCCATGGCCGCCACTGTGTATGTATTTATGCATCAAGACCGGTTGTTTGCGATAGGATTGTTTGCTCCGGACAGTGATCGACAGTTTTGGACTCAACAATTTCGGCAAATGTCTGCGGATATGAAGTGGAACTAATCCGGCGATTTTAATTTTAAAACATTAAAAATTGAAAGAAGGGTAGCAAATGGCTGAGAAAATTGCAATCCAAGTGAATCGGGACCAATGCACCCGGTGCGGTTTATGCGCTGAAGTTTGCCCGTCAGGTATTATTTCCATAAATGAACAAGGCCCCGTGCTGACATGGGCCAAAGCGTGCATTAAATGTGGTCATTGTGTTGCGATTTGTCCGCAGGGAGCGATGGACCATAATGAAAATCCTTTGGCGCGTCAGGTGGATGTCGCCAATCTTCCCTGTCTGGATGCAGAGACGGCAGAGCGTTTTTTGCGCACACGCAGATCCATACGAGTCTATAAGCCGGAACCTGTTTCAGAGGGAAAAATCTTAAAGTTATTGAACGTGGCGCGTTTTGCGCCATCGGGGGGCAATTCACAAGGCGTATCCTTTTTAGTATTCATGGATCGATCGATATTGAAAAAAATAACTGAAAGTGTTATTGAATGGTTGGAGGAACAGCTTCGACAAGAGGTTGGTTGGGTCAAATCCTATGCGGGTCTGGTAAAAATATATCGCGAGACAGGCTATGATATTGTATTGCGTGGTGCGCCGCATTTGGTGCTGGCGCTACATGAGGCCGTCAACCCGATCGGTCGTGATAATGGACGCTACGCACTGACGTATGCGGAACTTTATGCACCGTCTCTAGGACTGGGGAGTTGCTGGGCCGGATTTTTTGAAATGGCGGCTTTTGCAAATGATCCATCGTTGTTGAACCTTCTGGCCATACCGGAGGGGAAAGCGATTGCCGGCGCGATTATGATGGGTGAACCCAAATATCGATATCATCGTTTGGTCGAACGTAATCCGTTGGATGTAACGTTGAGATAGGAAGTAGCGTAGGAGAGAAGTGAATATGTAACGGGCGAAGCATGCTGCAACGTCAGTGGATGACTCATTGAATAAAACGAAAGGAGTAACAAAATAAAGACACTAATTGTCGTGTTATTTGTGGTTTTTTCAGCTATGTGGCATACAACGGTCTCCGTTCATGCGGCAACGCCGGCAGTAACCCTTCAGTATCTTGGACACTCCGCTTTCTTATTGAAGCAAGGAGATCAGAGTTTGCTCATAGATCCCCATCTTGTTAATTCTCCAGTGCAGCAGCAACAGTTATCCCCACAATATATTGCAGTTACGCATAATCACAATGATCACATGGGTGATGCAGCCGTTATTGCTAACCGTGCCGATTCGACAATCATCGCATTGCCTGGGGTCATGTCCGGTAAAGTAATCAATTTGCAAATCGGTGTAAAAAAGGAATTCGACTTTGGCTGGATTTTGGCGACACCGGCAAAACATCCGCAGGCATCCGTTACACCTGCGGGTTTTATCATTCACTTTTTTGGCGTGACGGTATATCATGCCGGTGACACATATTTTCTGCCGGAGATGGAAAAAATCGCACAAGATAATCCTATTGATGTAGCGCTGCTGCCCATCGGCGGTTACTACACAATGAACGTGGACGAGGCAGTGAAATTGGCGAAACTGGTAGCACCCAAACTTGCGATTCCGATGCACTATAATACATTTCCCCAAATTTCGGCATCACCGGAAAAGTTTAAACAAAAAGCTGAAGCGACAGGGATTCCGGTTCAAGTTCTGCAGTATGGGCAGACCCTCACAATCCAAAAAGCAATGGAATAAGGGGAAAAATCTTACCAGTGCTTGATAATGCGAGTGTAACCCAGCGAAGCAATCCAAAGTGCTAATTTTCCTTTATCGTTGGTTTCAGTGGTGTCCCCGCTGTGCAGCCGATACAGGTCCCACAATTGGCAATCTGTTGCAGTTGCCGGAAATATTTTATCCCCGGGCGCTTCAGCGGTTACGAGGTTACCGGCAAAGTCCCTTTTTTCCATACGGTATTCAATCTCCATTTGGTTACAGATGGGGCATTTGATCATGTTGCTTCACTCCTGCAAATTAGATTTGCTTTATTTATTATAATAAATAGTTTGCTACGTAGCGCTGCATTTCCTTCTCAGAGTTTTTAACTACAGTAACAAAAACGACTGTAAAGGTAAAATACTTGACAGCATATCTGGAGTGAATTATAATCATTTCATGATTGAAAAGATGATTCGAGTCGGGCAGTTGTATGATATTTACGGTGCTTTATTGACTGAACGTCAGCGTAAATGCCTGGAATTTCATTATCTGCAGGATTTGTCTCTCGGTGAAATCGCCGCCCATTTCTGTGTGTCCAGACAGGCGGTCAATGATATCCTGCGTCGATCTGAAGAAGCGCTGGAGCAGTATGAGTCGGTGCTGAAGCTGTTGACACAGGAACAAACACAAAAGAAAAGTCTGCAGAAGATTCGGGAGTTGCTTTCAGAATCTTTGAGTGGACAGGATACTCGAACAAAAATCCTTCAGGCGCTGGAGGGTGTGAATAAAATTCTCGAGCAAGAGGTGGGAACAGAGTAGTGTTGTTTTCAGGATTGTCTGATCGGTTACAAGGAATTTTCAAAAACCTGCGGGGTCGAGGCCGCTTGTCGGAGTCCGATGTCAATGAATGTTTGCGTGAAATTCGACTGGCACTGTTGGAAGCAGACGTAAACTTCAAAGTGGTTAAAGATTTTGTGGCGCGGGTAAAAGAACGGGCCGTCGGGCACGATGTGTTGGAAAGCCTGAACCCGGCGCAACAGGTCGTCAAAATCGTTTATGAAGAACTGACCGAAATGATGGGAGGTGCGCAAAAAGGCATCTCCATGGCGTCAGAACCGCCGACCGTCATTATGATGGTTGGGCTGCAGGGTTCAGGAAAAACTACAACAGCGGCAAAGCTGGCAAGACAATTTGCAAAGCAAGGCAAACGGCCCTTACTGGTTGCTGCAGACTTATATCGTCCGGCGGCGGTACAACAATTGCAGACTCTCGGCAAACAGCTGGATATTCCGGTAATGACTGTAGCTGGTGAGAAAAATCCTTTGTCGGTGGTTCGTTCCGTTCGGGAGACGGCGTTGTCTCAGCTTCGTGATGTAGTCATTATCGATACGGCAGGGCGATTGCATGTCGACACCGAGATGATGAATGAACTGACCAACATCAAAAAGTTGGTGAATCCACATGAAATTCTGCTGGTAGTCGATGCCATGACCGGGCAGGACGCGGTGAACGTGGCGGAGAATTTTCATGGGGTTGTGGGAATTGATGGCGTCATATTGACCAAGATGGATGGCGACGCCCGCGGTGGCGCTGCGCTTTCTGTCAGGGCGGTGACTGGACGACCGATCAAGTTTGTTGGTAGCGGCGAGAAAGTCGAAAACTTGGAACCATTCCATCCGGATCGCATGGCATCCCGAATCCTCGGGATGGGAGACATGCTGAGCCTGATAGAAAAAGCTCAGGAGACTTTCGACCAGGATAAAGCCCTGGCAATGCAACAGAAGTTAATCAAAAATGAGTTTACATTGGATGACTTTCTGTCACAGATGCAGTCCATTCGTAAAATGGGATCCTTTGAACAGCTTCTGGGTATGATTCCGGGTCTGGGAAGCAAAATGAAACAGCTTCAGGGCATGGAGATTGACGAAAAGGATATGAAGCGGATCGAGGCTATTATTCAGTCGATGACCAAGAAAGAACGACGGGACCCTTCTATTGTCAACGGCAGCCGCCGCAAGCGCATTGCAGATGGCAGCGGGACTCGGGTACAAGATGTGAACCGTTTGATAAAACAATTTATGGAAGCTCGGAAAATGATGAAAAAAATGCAGGGAATGCAAAAGATGGGACAGAAGATGTCAGGATTTCGGTTGCCGTTTGGGCACTGAGAATCTTGCATTGATAAAAACCAACCGGTTGATTATGAAAAGGAGGTGAAAGATATGGCAGTAAAAATTCGTTTGCGTCGCATGGGCGGCAAAAAAGACTCTTTTTTCCGAATTGTAGTATCTGATTCCCGTTCGCCGCGTGATGGTCGCTTCATCGAATCCATTGGATATTATGATCCTACAACCAATCCGGCTACAGTGAAAATGGACGAGGAAAAGGCTATGGAATGGATGGCTAAGGGCGCCCAGGTTACGGACACTGTGAAAGCGTTGTTGCATAAGGCAGGTACGCTGAAAAAGATTGACGAGCAGAAACAACAAGCCCGGAAGGAGGGCTAATCAGAGTGAAGGAACTCATCGAACTGATCGTCCGGGCTTTGGTAAAAAATCCGGATCAAGTTTGCATTACCGAGCGGGTGGAGAATGACACCTGGATTTATGAAGTGTCAGTTGCACAGGAAGATATGGGTAAAGTAATTGGAAAACAGGGACGCATTGCCAAGGCCATTCGCACGATGGCCAAAGCTGCGGCCACGCGTGAAAATCGAAGAGTAATGGTGGAAATTATCGGATGAGTACGATTACATTAAAGTGCCCAGTCACTGTAAAATCCAAGGTTACCGAAGTTCTGAAAGAGCAACTGGTGGCAGAAATTAAAGAAGCCATGGCTAAAATTGACATGGAACTTCAACAGATTGAATTTCATGCGAAGCGGTTGATGACGGAACAAGTCCGTTCCGATGTGCAGGGCCTGACGGCTCTTCGTCAACAGATTGACGGCGAGAAGCAAAAACGGCTGGAACTCAAAAACCATATGCAGGAAAAACTAATAGAAACAAGCCAGTTGGAAATTGGCGCTGAGATTGTTCAGGGTACAATGGAACAAATGGTTACAGTTTCTGAAGGTGATGACCTGCAAAAATTAATGAGTCGTGAGATCTTGTTGGAAGACGGCAAGATTTTGGCCATTAGGGAATGAGTGTACGGCGCAGTGAATAATAATCTGATCGCTGTTGCCAGAATAACAACGCCGCATGGAGTCCGTGGAGAGGTCAAATTACAGCCTCTCACGGACTTTCCGCATCGGTTCGCGGACACCGAGTTTTTGTTGCTGGAAGATGGAACCCGGATGGTTCTGGAATCTGCCCGCTTGCAAAAAGATACGGTGCTTGCGAAATTTCGCGGCATGGATACTCCGGAAGCATGGATTCCATTTCGCCGTCATGAACTCTATGTGACGGAAGATACTTTGATGCCGTTGCCTGAGGGGCAGTATTATATTCATCAAATTGTCGGGATTGAAGTGGTTGACGAGCAGGGGGTAGTGCTGGGAAGAGTGGATGATGTCCTTCAAACCGGCAGTAATGACGTATATGTGGTAAAAACTGCTGAGAGCAAGGAGCTGCTGTTGCCTGCGATCGATACCGTAGTGCGGCGAATCGATATGGCAGCACGGCGAATGGTTGTAGTATTGCCGGAGTATTGGTAGTTTTATGCATATCGACATTGTATCGCTGTTTCCGGAAATGTTTGAAGGTCCACTTGGTTGCAGTATCATTGGACGAGCTCGCAATGCCGGGCTGGTCAATATTTCCGTCGTGAATCCACGTGATTTTGCGACAGATAAGCATCATATTGTAGATGATTATCCTTTTGGCGGCGGTTCCGGCATGGTGATGAAACCAGAACCGTTTTTTTCTTGCGTGGAAAGTCTTTTTTCTGTTGAGAACATGAATGCGGTCAAACCGCGAATTGTTTTAATGAGCCCGTCGGCTCCCCGTTTTTGCCAGGCGGATGCAGAGCGGTTAAGCCATTATGAACATATTATCTTGCTATGTGGTCACTATGAAGGAGTAGATGAGCGCGTACGGGAATATCTTTGCGATGAAGCGCTTTCTGTGGGCGATTATGTGCTTACCGGCGGTGAACTGCCTGCAATGATCGTAACGGACACAATCGTACGTTTGATTCCGGGGGCATTGGGAGCTGCGGATGGCGCCGAGTTGGATTCTTATTCTTCCGGGTTGCTGGAATATCCTCAATATACACGCCCACGATTGTTTCGAGACAGCGAAGTTCCGGCGGTGCTTCTTTCGGGAAACCATGCGGATATTGCGAGATGGCGGCGACAGGAATCATTGAGGCGGACCTGGGAAATACGGCCGGACTTGTTAACCGTGTTTCCTTTGACGGCGGAAGATCAAAAGTTTTTAGCCACTTTAAAAAAAATGGATAACGTGTAATCGTTTTTCTTGTCATTTATCAAAGTTTATGATACAATTCTCATGTTTATACAGGATGGTCCTCTGTGCGGTAACGACCGGCAAGAACATCCGAAGAAGGAGGAGCATTCATGGATATTATCAGAATTCTGGAACAGGAACAGTTGAGGGCGGACATTCCCGCATTTCGGCCCGGCGACACCGTAAGGGTTCAGGTAAAGGTTGTTGAAGGGACACGCGAGAGACTTCAGGCATTTGAAGGGTTGGTCATTGCCCGCAGTGGCGGAAGTTCCCGTGAGACTTTTACAGTTCGCCGTATTTCTTATGGAGTGGGCGTTGAACGTACTTTTCCGGTTCATTCGCCGAGAGTCGACAAGATTGAAGTCGTTCGCCGCGGTGTAGTCCGCAGGGCAAAGCTCTACTACTTGAGGGATCTGAAAGGAAAAGCAGCCCGAATTAAAGAAAAACGGTAGTTTGAAATTGAGAAAAGAGAGGGACTGCGCGCAGTCCCTTTTTCTTCATATGCGAGAGGTCGTGTTTGTTTGTCGACGATAAACTGGGGTGAGGAAATCAAAGACTGGGTCGTTTCCATACTGATTGCTGTTGCTTTGGCAATGTTCATTCGCTATTTTATTGTGGAATTGTATCTGGTCGAAGGGCCCTCCATGCGTCCAACGCTGGTAAATAGCGAACGATTGGTGGTTAATAAATTCATATACTACGTTCGGAATCCAGAACGTGGCGAGATTTTGGTATTTCGTTATCCCCGGGATCCGAGCCGTGATTTTATCAAGAGAGTTATTGGTGTCGCCGGTGATACGATTGAGGTTCGGCAGGGTCAAGTTTACCGAAACGGTGAATTGCTGAACGAACCGTATATTCTGGAGATGACACGCGGAAATTTTCCTGCGTCTAAAGTTCCAGAGGGCCATTTGTTTGCCATGGGAGATAACAGAAATAATTCTGAGGACAGCCGCTCGCGCGCAGTGGGGTTTGTTCCAATCAATATGGTAAAGGGTAAAGCCATGTTGGTATTTTGGCCGCCGTCTCAATTTAAGACGTTGCCATAAGGTGTTCGTATGAGTAAAACAATTCAGTGGTATCCCGGTCATATGGCAAAGGCGAAGCGGATCGTGGCGGAAGATCTCAAGGTAGTAGACGTTGTGATTGAAGTATTGGATGCCCGACTGCCTCGCAGCAGTGCTAATCCTGTGCTCAAAGAGTTGATTGGAAACCGCCCTGCGGTTATTGCACTAAATAAGGCGGATTTAGCCGACCCGGCTATTACCGATGCTTGGGTGAAATATTTTGAAGCCAATGGGCAACCGGCAGTTTTGATTAATGCGGTGGATGGCAAGGGTGTCAGGCAGTTAATGCAAAAAGCGAAACTTGCAGGAGCCCCTGCGTTGGCGAAGCTCGTAAAAAAAGGAATTCGACCGCGACCGGTGCGACTGATGATTATTGGGATTCCAAATGTCGGAAAGTCTTCTCTTGTAAATCGCGTGGTAAAAACGGCATCCGCTAAAACCGGTGATAAACCGGGCGTTACTCGGGGAAGACAGTGGATTCGCGTCGACGGAGACGTTGATTTGCTGGATACTCCGGGTATTTTGCCACCCAGCCTGCCTGACCAGAAAAGCGCTCTTTTACTGGGTCTTTGCAATGCGCTGAAAGACACAATATATGAGACCGGTGATGCAGCGCTGGAATTGATTCAGCAGTTGGAGACGAGATATCCCGGTAAATTTCAAGAGCGTTATTTGAAAGGAAATCTTGCCCAAGCTTCTTCTACGGAGGACCTGTTGGTGGAAGCGGCGCGAAATCAAGGATTGCTTGGCAAGGAAGGCATCCCGCAGACGGATAATATGGCGCGAATGATTCTTGCAGATTTTCGTCAGGGCAGACTGGGGCAGATTTCATTTGAAATTCCCGGAGAAAAAAACTAATCATCAGGCTGAGTTCTTTGCCGACTTTACATTACAGTCGGCAGATGGCCTTTATATGTACGAACGATATTGGTCGGCTCAAGGTTACGGCAGCATCGCCGGGACTGACGAAGCCGGTCGGGGACCGTTGGCGGGACCTGTAGTGGCGGCTGCAGTCATATTG
>CAZSRN010000079.1:0-8758 GCA_964609115.1 uncultured Veillonellaceae bacterium
TTGCCAGTCCAGCACCTTGCAAGCTTCCGAATTGCGAAGCATGGATCGCAAAATATCGCCCTGCCGCGCCGCCCGATAATGAATGGGTAAATTATATTCGGCAATCTCAGATAATAAAAATGCCAGCTTGTTTACCGATATTTCCGTTTGGGTGCTGATATTCAAAATCCTGTTGGAAGTCCGGGTGGTAATAGCCTGAACATTGGCCGCCGCCACATCGCCGACATATACGAAATCACGGGTTTGCATGCCGTCGCCAAATACGGTCAGGGGTTTTCGTCCTTGCATGCCCCGTGCAAAAATGCTTACGACACCCCCTTCGCCGCGGTCACCCTGCCGTTCGCCATAAACATTGGCATAGCGAAGAATCATATAATGCAATCCGTAGAGCTCATGGTACATCTGAATATATCGCTCCGCCGTCAGTTTGCTCAGCCCATAAAACGAAGCCGGTTGCTTGGGCGCATCTTCCGGCACCGGCAACGCAGATACATCCCCGTATACGGCAGCGCTGGAAGAAAAAACGATCCGTTCCACGCCGGTTCGCCGGCAACCTTCCAAAACCTGAAGCGTCCCCAGCACATTGACCTGTGCATCAATATCCGGGTGCTCGAGCGACGAAGAAACAATCGTCTGCGCCGCCAAATGGATCACTGCCGCAAACCGCTCCCGCTCAAACACATCCCACAACTCGGGGTCCAAAATATTCAACTTCACAAAAGCGGCTTCAGAATTTACATTTTGCAGCGAACCCGACGAAAGATCATCCAACACCACCACTTCATGCCCCTGCAAGATCAGCTGGTCCACGATATGGGAACCGATAAATCCGGCGCCGCCGGTAACCAAGACTTTCATTGATTTGCTCCTTGTCCTGTCGTTTATTTGTTTACTATTTTCTTCGCGCCAAAAACTCTCAAGGTAAAAAAACCACCGATACAGGCCGGTAAATATTCGGCGAACGCTCGCCAAGCCACAGCGGCGACTCCTACCGTTCCGAACGGAAGAAAGCTTTTGAAACTGCTGATGAAAAGCCCTTCTGCAACGCCTGCGCCACCAGGAGTCGGTGCAAAATAGAGCAACAGGTTCAAAAATACCATGCGTCCCATTACCTGAACCCAGTCAATTTGCGCCCCGATTCCCAAAAACAAGATGGGAACCATGGCATAGATCATCAACAGACTGATTCCCGATTCAAAAAAAGCCCGCACAATAGCAATCGGCGATGCAGTCATCAACGCCAATGCCCCCCGCATATCCCGGTAAATTTTCATCAGTTGAAATCGCCACTTAACAGGAAATCTTTTGAGCACAATCACTGCCAGTCTGTCGGAGATCCGTGTCCGTAGCGTCGCCATTCCGATCAATACCAGTCCGACAAGCAAAATGGAACCCCGAACAATGGCCTCTCGATCAAACCAGGGCAAAATCTTCGGATCAAAATAAAATACCATCGGCAAGCACAAGATCAAAAACAAAATGGATAAAATGGTCCGCATCAATACCACTACCGTTGCGCTTCCTGTGGGAATTCCCGCTTTTTTCAAAAACAACACCTGCATCACCGCGCCCCCCGATGCGCCGGGAGTCAACAGGGCCATGAAATAATTGCCGAATACCACGTGAAACGCAGACAACAGCGCCACGTGTTTTCCAGCCACGGCGCTAAGCCGTTGCAGGCGCAGCGCGTCAAAATACATACCGATCGAAAGCACTACGAGCACCCCAAATAATGAAACCGGATGAAAATCCGACAAATGCTGCAGCGTATCCATATCGACAGTACAATAGATCACAACAAATGAAACGAAAATAATGAGTCCGATCAGTGCGACAATCCGTTTTCGGGAAATATTCATCCTACAGCTCCCGGTAAGAAATTAATTGAACCTGCCGCTGCTGCAATGCCGTTACGACTTCGTCGGAACAGAGCGCCTGCAGTTCTTCATCCCAATGATAACCCCAGTTGGTTCTCTTTGCCAAAGATTCATCCTTTTCTCCCGGATGAACCATAATCTCCGAATCTCCTTCGGGTAGTCGCTTTATAACGGAAAGCAACGGTTGTTCCAGCATCTGTCCGCCGTCCAGCATCCCAAAAAAATGGTCGGTCACTGAAATTTTTTCAGCAACGGCCCGGCGTCGAAAACAGTTTGCCAGAATGCTCAAGCCTGTTCTTCCTGCAACCCGGCCCACAGATGGCCTCGTTCCTCCGAAAAAGAACAAAGCTTCCGCCGGTATGCGAATGGCCGGTATGGAAAACTGCCGGGCCAGCTTCAACACAATCGCTGTAATTCCCGGGACGACATGTAAATGCTGGTGGCTGTCAAGATGTGTGGGAACAAGACCCGCCGCCCGAATTTTTTCGATTTGCGCCGTCAGTTCCAGTTCAATCTCCGCCAGCCGAATTTCACCCCGTAAAAACCGCGCCAAAAAGGCAGGATAGGCGACAGGAAATTGCCCCTGTTCTCCCGTCAGTGACGTAACCTGCTTCAATGGAGCCACCGGACATCCGCCGACCAACGTCAAATGAACCCCTATGCCAAGGCGGGGGTTTTCCCCGGCAATTGCGACGGCATTTTCAAAGGCGGTTCCACCGGCCATCAGGCTCGTGCTGGTAACGATGCCCTGTTTATGAGCCCGGGAAATCCCCCTGTTTACCGACTCATGCAACCCAAAATCATCCGCATTGACAATGAGCCGTTTCATTCCGAAGTTCGTTCCCCTTCCTCATGAAACGCATAAGCGCTGTGATTATGAATGGATTCAAAGCTTTCGCACTCGACTTCAAACCAAACGGCCCCGTCCAATCTGCGCAAAGACAGCACCAGGTCACGCAGCACATCTTCAATGAATTTGGGATTGTCATAGGCTTGTTCCGTTACAAACTTTTCATCTTCCCGTTTCAGCAACGGATAAACCGGCGAACTGCCCTGCAATTCCATCAGCGCCACCAAATCCTCAATCCAGATGAAACGGCCGGGAACATATTTGACTCTGACCTTCATGACGCCTCGCTGATTATGAGCGCCATAGTCGGAAATTTCGCGGCTGCAGGGACAAAGCGACGTAAACGGAGCTTCCACTCCCAATAGAAAATCCAGCTGCCCGCCAGTCGTCAGATTTCCTTCAAACACGCAGTCATAGTCCAGCAAGCTGGACAATCCACTGACCGGAGCCTTTTTTTCGATAAAATACTTGAATCGAATCTCGATGTGAGCCCTTTGCGCGCCAAGACGCCCCATAATATCCCGCAGCATCGCATCCATTTCACGATTGGAAACCGGCTTCTGGCTCCAATCGCTCAAAACTTCAATAAAGCGGCTCATGTGGGTTCCCTTGTATTCCTGGGGCAAATCGACAGTCAGGCGAATCCGCGCCAATACCGATTGAAAAGCTCCCGTTTTGGTTTTGATCAGGAAGGGCAAATGAACATCGTTGACGCCGACCTTCTGAATGGGAATGCCCCGGACGTCGGCCAAACTCTGAACATCTTTCACGCCTGTTCCCTCCCCTCATATCGTATGGGATCGGTCAGTCCCGCCTCGGCAAATCCTTTCAGCCGCAGCAGGCAGCTGTCGCAAGTGCCGCAGGCGGCTTCACCGCCTCGATAACAGCTGGTCGTCAATTGCAGCGGCGCTCCCAGCTTCGTCCCCCATTGGACGATTTCTTTCTTGGAAAGTTGCAGCAACGGCGTCTCGATTTTTATACTCCGACCATCCGCCGTTGTCGCCTTTGTCGAGTAATTGGCCAGTTCTTGAAACAAATGGATGAACTCCGGGCGACAGTCCGGGTAGCCGGAATAATCGAGCGCATTGACCCCGATAAAAATATGATCCGCACCGATGACTTCGGCATATCCCAGCGCATAACTGAGAAAAATCAAGTTTCGGGCCGGCACATACGTCACGGGAATATCGTGGCGCGCCACATCTCCATTGGGTACGCTGACCGCAGAATCCGTCAACGCGCTGCCCCCGATCGCCGCCATATTCGTATCAATAACCAAATGTCGCGCCGCCTGATAATATTCCGCCACATTTCGGGCGCATTCGACTTCCCGTTGGTGACGCTGCTGATAGTTGAAACTGATCGGATACGGCTCAAATCCCTGGTCACGGGCTACCGCCATGCAAACTGTGGAATCCAGCCCGCCTGATAATAAAACGACTGCTTTCATTTTCAAAGGACTCCTTCAAATGTTTTGAAATGAATTTTTCCCACTTCCGGCAGCAAGCTCTTTCCCTGCGCCGATATAAATTGCCGAATGGCTTCATTTACCTGTGACCCTGCCCCTCTGGGAAAATCCATGCCATATTTTTGGGATAAAGTTCCCAATCCTCGGAGAAAGGTATCGCGAGCCAGCACCGAGGCTGCCGCCACCGCAATATTGTTTTCCGCTTTTGTTTTTTGAATCAGCACAATGGCTCGGCCCCGGGCCATCAACCTGGATTCAATAAACCGCACATCGGCAAACTTATCGGCAATGGCAAACTTACACGGGACCTGCTCCAACGTATCTTCCAGCGCCCGTGCATGCGCCCAGGCCATCAGGTGGTTCAGATTTTTCCCTTCCCGTTTCATCGCTGCATATAAACTGTTATAACGGGCGGGAAATAGTGAAAGCTCCTGAAAATGCCCCCGGCAAACCTGACGAATTTTCGCCGCCAGTTCCGCCACTTTTTTATCCGACAGTTGCTTGCAGTCCTTTACTCCAATCCGGGTCAATTCCAGAACGGAATCCGGATTGACTGCCACGGCGGCAACAACCAGCGGCCCGAAAACATCGCCCTTGCCGGACTCATCCGTACCGATCCAGCCCGATTCAAAACCTTCCATCTCTTCAAAACCATAGGGTTTGTCCGACGAAACCGCCCCCGGCAGGGGAACCCCGCGAACCAGTTCTTCCATACGGTTTTTGAGCTCTCCTGCTTTGCCGCTCACAACCGTGGAAAATCCTTTTTTCCCTTCATAGAGAGTTACAGGCACAATTTCCGTCCCATTGGACACATCGATTCTCCTGCCGTACGGCACGGGTTTTTCCGTTCCCGTCAACAAGTCCGCCTGAATCACTTTTTCCTTGAACTGTTGTATATATTCCGCAAATGAACTCATCGTTTGATTGCATTCCATGCGTTCAGAGCCGCCTGATATATTTTTTTCAGCGGAGCGCCGGTTTGATCCGCCAACGCACGGCAATCGCCAAATTCCGGCGCGACATTGATAATTTCTCCGTTTCGCGCCGCCACCTTGATTCCTACGGAGCCCCATTCGGTCGCAACCGGTACGATGCTGCGGTCCGCCACAGTCCGCCGGACCTCTTGCCAGCGAACGCCGATACTGGACGTCTCCGCAAATACAACATCTTCCACGGTCGTCCTTTTGGCCTCGTCCGCCAAGGCCGAGATCAAAAAAGCCGGTCGCCCCTTTTTCATGATAATGGGGGTAATCCATGCGTCCACAGCGCCTGCCGCCATTAATTTGTCAATGACGTACGCAATCACTTCCGGAGTGCTGTCGTCAACATTGGCTTCCAACAGCCATTTGCCGTCCACATTTTTTTCCGCTGGAACCGTGCCCAGACTCAAACGCAACACGTTGGGAATGATCAGATCCCAGGTTCCCGCGCCATACGCCGTTTTTTCCGCAATAAATCCATTCGGCCTGTCGCCAAACCCGCTGCACAGTTCTGCTACTAATGCAGCACCGGTAGGGGTAACCAGTTCCTTATCGATATCTCCCGGATACCAGGGAATCCCGTTCAAAAGTTCCGCCGTAGCCGGCGCCGGAATGGGCATGATGCCATGCGCCGCTTTAACAAACCCCCTGCCGACACGCAAAGGCGAGCAAAAAATCCGATCTACGCCCAGATAGTGAAATCCGAACACGGTTCCCACAATATCAATGATCGCATCCACTGCGCCGACTTCATGAAAGTGCACTTTTTCAATCGGCATGCCGTGAACTTTGGCCTCAGCCGCTCCCAACCGCTCAAAAACAAGGCAGGCTTTTTCCTTCACCGCTTCCGGCAGGTCGGCTTCCCGAATCAGTTTGAGAATATCCGTCAGACCCCGGTGATGATGTCTCGATTTCAAATCCACATCTATATATGTCGCCTGTATCCCGCACTTGTTCACGGATGCGACCTTCAATTCAAATCCGGAAATGTTGATTTTGGCAAGGGTCTCCCGCAGGGCCGCTTCCGGAACTCCGGCATTCACCAGCGCACCCAGAAACATATTTCCGCTCAGGCCCGAAAAACTATCCAGATAAACCGTTCTCACAGAAACTCACCTCAACCGATTAATAATGGCCGCCAACCGCCCTGCACCAAAACCATTGTCGATATTCACCACGGCAATACCGGCGGCGCAACTGTTCAGCATCGCCAGTAAAGCCGACAGTCCCTGAAAATTCGCGCCATAACCGATACTGGTAGGTACGGCGATTACCGGCTTGTTCACCATGCCTCCCACTACGCTTGCCAAGGCCCCTTCCATTCCAGCCGCCACTACGATTACATTAGCTTGCCGCATGAGCGGCCCTTGCGCCAACAGTCTGTGAATACCGGCGACGCCGACATCAAAAACGCGTTCCACCCGATTTCCCATCACTTCCGCTGTTACCGCCGCTTCTTCCGCGACCGGCACATCCCCCGTTCCGGCTGTCATCACCAAAACAAACCGGTCCGGATCTTTCGGCAGCGGTTCCCGTTCCAGAACCACCATCCGCGCCCGCTCATGATACAGCGCATCCGGAAGCACAGCCTTCACCGCTTCATAGATTTCCGGCGTGGCCCGGCTGGCCAGCACATTTGGACTCAAACGCGCCAGTTCCGACATGGCCCGTACAATCTGTTCCACTGTTTTTCCCGGACAAAAAACCACCTCTGGAAATCCTTGCCGAAGTGCCCGGTGATGGTCAATTTTAATGTCGTCCATATCCTCGAACGGCAAAAAAGTCAGCTTTTCAACTGCTTCATTCTGACTCACTCTACCATTCTTATATCCATCCAGGATTTCCATGACCTCTTTACGGTCCAATCTTGTCACTCCATTCCATTCGTTACATGCTGTCAGGAGCCGCACCGGTCCTTCCAGTGTATATTCTACTTTGATTAAAAAATGACCTGCAATGACTCCCGCACAGACTCCAACGGAATATTGCTTCGCATGACGGCGCCGCCCAAGCTGTTCAATACTACCCAGCGCAGCTTTCCGGCCTCTCGTTTTTTATCTGTTCCCATAAAGTCAATCAATTTTTGGGGCTGAAGCCCCTGCGCCCGGACCGGCAACCCATAAACCGCAAGCAGGGACCGCACTTTTTCAACACTGCCTCCAGGCAGCATCACTTCCAGCTCGCTGATGCGAGTAGCCGCCAGCATTCCCAGCGCGACGCCTTCTCCGTGGGTAAAGCGTTCATAAGCGCCCGCCGCTTCGATTGCATGCCCAACGGTATGCCCAAAATTCAGCAGCATCCGTTCGCCGGTATCCTGCTCGTCGCGTTCGACTACATCGGCCTTCATCCTGCAGCACCGGGCCACGATACCTTCCATATCTTCGGGCGTGCGGCTCATCACCGCCAAGGCATCCGTCCTCAGCATCGATAAGAAATCTTCATCCATAATCAACCCATATTTTATGACCTCAGCCATGCCGGATGCAAACTCTCGCTCCGGCAACGAAAGCAATGTCTGCGGATCGATCAATACGCCACGCGGTTGATAAAACGACCCGATCAGATTTTTGCCGAGCGCATGGTTCACCGCCACTTTGCCGCCTACGCTGGAATCCACCTGCGACAAAAGAGTCGTCGGAATTTGAAAAAAAGGCACGCCGCGGAGATAAGTCGATGCAACAAAGCCGGTCAGATCTCCCACTACTCCGCCGCCCAGCGCAATAATCGCACTATTGCGGTCCAGTCCGCCCCTTATGGCTGATTCATAGAGTTGATCCGCCACAATGAGCGACTTGGAAATCTCACCGGCTGCAACCACTGCGGAGATCGGCTCGAACCCCGCCGTTTGCAAGCTCTTCATCACCGAAGCCCCAAAAAGGCCTGCGGTATTTTCATCAGCCACTACCAACGCTTTGGCAGGCAAGGAAAAACCTGTCAACCATTGCCCGACGGAATCCAGTCCGCCGGAACGAACCGCGATGTCATAGCTTCTATCACCCAGATTCACATGAATCGTTCTCATCCAACCAACCCTCCTTTTGCAACGTTGCCAATAGGGTCGCGGCGATTTCCGCCGCAGATTTTCCATCCGTCTCCACCCACAGATCCGACTGTCGGTATTGCGGCATGCGCGCCGCCAACAACTCCCGAATCACTTGCAGCCTGTCGGGCCGGTTCAGCAGGGGGCGCGCGTTGTCGTTAGCCGTACGCGTCAGAATTTCCTGCTCCGAAGCCGAGAGACACACCAGTATGCCTGTTGACCGTAATTGGTCAATGTTTTCCTGTCGCAAAACCGCTCCGCCGCCTGTTGCCACGACAGTTTTCGAGCGAGCAGCGATCAGCGCCGCAGCCTCCTGCTCACGGTCACGAAACGCCTTCTCGCCAAACCGGCGGAAATATTCCGCAATGGTCATGCCCGCCGATTTTTCAATTTCTTCATCCAGATCGATAAACGGCCAGTTTAATTTCTCTGCCAAAATTCTGCCGACACACGTTTTTCCCGTCGCCATGAACCCGGTCAAAATAATGTTTTTCATCGTAATTTACGCAAGTCTTCCCCGATAATGCGCTACCGAGGTCAACA
>CAZSRN010000080.1:0-8757 GCA_964609115.1 uncultured Veillonellaceae bacterium
CCGATGACGAGTACTTTTTTAATTGCCATTGGATTTCCCCCTTCTCATTTCATGTTTTTTAGAATAATAGAACTCAGTTATAAGATTATAGAACCAGCTGCATGGGTTCCGCCCGGAACAGGCGCGCATCCATCTGTTTCAGCGTGGGCGAAATAATCGGCTTGAATTCCATCAGCGCCAGCACATCTTTTTCCAGATCCACTCCCGGTGCGATTTCCGTCAGTACAAGTCCTGCGGGAGAGAGTTCAAACACCGCTCTTTCCGTGACATACAAGACCGGTTGGCGGACTTTTTTGGCATAGTCGCCGCTGAAAGTAATTTGTTCGACTTGTTTCAGGAATTTCTTTGCTTTGCCTTCTTCCAGAATGGTCAGTTTTCCATCTGCGACCTGCACTTTCAGGCGACCCGCGGTAAAGGTGCCGCAAAAAACAACTTTTTTGGCATTCTGGGTAATGTTGATAAAGCCGCCGCATCCGGCCACCCGGCCTTTGAACTTGCTGACGTTGATGTTGCCGTGGACGTCGGTTTCGGCCAGTCCCAGGAAAGCCAGATCCAGCGCGCCGCTGTCATAGAAATCGAATTGAGAGGGATGGTCGAGAATCGCCTGCGCATTGGAAGAAGCGCCGAAACTGAGGCCGCCCGCCGGGACGCCGCCGATCGGTCCGCTTTCGACCGTCAGGGTCATGACATCGCCCTGCCCTTCTTCCGCGGCGATCATGGACACGCCTTCCGGCATGCCGATGCCGAGGTTGACTTTCGCATTGGGGATCAACTCCATGGCGGCGCGCCGCACGATGACCTTGCGTTCGCTCAGCTCCATCGCTTTGATGGACGACAGGGGAACGCGCGTTTCGCCGCTGTAAGCGGGATTGTACGCTTCACTGAAAGTTTGCATGTGTTGCTCGGGAGGCGCGACGACGACATAATCGACGCTGATTCCCGGTACTTTGACGCTCATCGGGGGCAAGCTGCCATTGAGGACCAGCCGTTCCACCTGAGCTATGACAATGCCGCCGGAAGCTTTGACAGCCTGTGCTACCGCCAAATGTTCCAACGTCACGACTTCCCGTTCCATGGAAATATTGCCGTTTTCATCGGCGCTGGTTCCGCGGATGAGGGCGACGTTTACCGGAAAAGCTTTGTACCAGAGCCATTCTTCACCGTCCAGCTCGATGACCTTGACCAGATCTTCTTTTGTGCAGTCACTGATCTTGCCGCCTTCGAGGCGGGGATCGACGAAGGTGCCGAGGCCGACTTTCGTTATGACGCCGGGCTTCCTGCCGGCCACTTCGCGGAACCATTGGGCCAGCGTTCCCTGTGGGAAATTATACGCTTCGATTTGATTGTCGACGGCCAGTTTTCCGAGTTTTGGAGCCAGATTCCAGTGTCCGCCGATCACCCGCTTCAATAGGCCGGGATGCCCCAGATGATTGAGCCCGCGTTCCTTGCCGTCGCCCTGTCCGGCGCAGTAAATCAGGCCGAGCGAGCGGGGCGCGCCTTCGGCGAGAAAGCGTTTTTCCAGCGCGGCGGTTAGTGCTTCCGGGTGGCCGCAGCCGACAAAACCGGTGGTTGCGATCATGTCGCCATCCTTGACAAGTTGGGCGGCCTGTTCAGCAGTAATGACCTTGACCAAATCCATCATCTCCTCAAAAAAATAAGTGTACTGCTGATATTACTTGCATAAACTGTGCCAAACTTCGTCATATAATGCGGCAGGAGCGGGGTGGGGGAAAATGAAGGCTGTTCCGGCACGGTTTTTGCTTATATAATATAGAAGACAAAAAGTTGCAGAAGAGAGGAAAAAATTTGCGCATTATGCCGGACTCCCTGAGAAATCGTTTGTTCTTGCTGATTCTTCTCGTGGCGGGTATTCCGATCATTGTCTCCGGGTATCTGATTGCACGCACTTCCATCGAGGCCACGGTGGCCGAAAAACAGCAGAAACTGTTCGGCGCCGCCCGCATGCTGGATAATCATTTGTCCGGAACGTATGCAGATATTTTGCGCCGCCGGGGAGCGATCGCCGCGGACAAACAGACCCAAGTCCGGATTTTGAACGACGAACTGGCGCAGTTTACCGATGCGTTGGCCCGTGCCTATCCGGGAATCGGCGTGGGATATTACAATCTCGATCTGGATGCGATTATTACCTATGGTCCCAGCGGAATTTACGCGGATAAAGTGGGACTGCCCATCAGCGACAGCCATCAGGGCCGGATCGTCATGGCGACCGGCGTTCCGCGAGTGCAGGAAGGAGATCTGGTCCGGGGGCAGATCATGAACGCGATGCATCCCGTCATCCGTGAGGGGAGGGTGATCGGATACGCCTGGGCGAATGAACTGACCGTCGATATCACGGCGCAGATGAACGCGATTCTTTGGCAGATTGCCGGAACCATTTTATTGTGCCTGATTATTGGCAGCATCGGAGTGGCGATAGTGGTCAACGACCTGGCGCTGGACGTCGAAAGAATCAACCGCGGCGTGCGGAAAATCCGGGAAGATCTGAACTACCGCCTACAACCGCCTCGGGGCGAGATCGGCGAAATTGCCGCCGCCATCAACGAGATGGCAAAAACGCTGAGCGCACAGAAAAAACTGGAGGAACAGGTTCAACGGGCGGACCGGCTCTCTTTGATTGGAGAAATGGCAGCCGGCATGGCGCATGAAATCCGAAATCCGCTCATGGCCATCCGTGGATTTGCACAGTTGCAGACCGAAGAAAGCGCAACGCGGGAACAAAAGGAGTACAATGAAATCATCGTTCGTGAAGTCGACCGCATGAACCAGCTTATTGAACAGCTGTTGTACTTTTCCCGGCCGACCCTGGAACATGTCACTGTAATCAATGTGAATCATGTGCTCAACAATACGCTGATATTGGTGGAGATGCAGGCCAAGCATTCCCACACCGTATTTAAAGTGGAACTGGACCCTGATCTGCCGCAAGTTCAGGCGAATGAAGAACAGTTGGAGCAGGTTTTTCTGAACCTCCTGATTAATGCCATACAGGCCATGAACAATGCCGGCAGGGTCAAAATTGTGTCGTGGTATTCCGAAGCTTCCCATACCGTTTGCATCAGCATTGCCGACTCGGGGTCGGGCATCGCGCCGGAAAATCTGGATAAATTATTTGAACCGTTTTTTACGACAAAAGCCACCGGCACAGGTCTCGGATTGTCTGTGGCGCAGCATATCATGGAAATCTGGGGGGGTAACATTACGGTTGATTCCGAAGTGGGCAAGGGCAGTACATTTACGTTGAGATTCCCAGTGACAGGAGGTGGGGGCAGTGCAGACCAAGCTGAATAAATCGGTGCTGATCGCCGACGATCAACTGACAGTTCGTCAGTTGCTGAATGAAGTAGCCAGAAAAGCGGGCTATGAAGCCCAACTGGCGGAAAATGGACTGAATGCCCTCGAAATGACACGAAAACTGCATCCATCCGTCATTATTATGGACATCAAAATGCCGGTGATGGACGGACTGGAGGCTTTCCGACTCATTCATCAGGAGTTTCCCGAGATTCCGGTGATTCTGATGACGGCGTACGGCACGGTGGATACGGTGATTGAAACCATGAAAATGGGGGCGTTCGATTATCTGGTCAAGCCTTCCAATGTCAATGAACTGAGGATCATGCTGGACCGGGCGTATCAGATGCGGTGCATGCGGGCGGAACTGGCGGAACTGCGGAGCGAACTGAAAAAGCATTTCCAACTGGAGAACATTATCGGCGAGAGTCCGGCGGTTCAGGCTATCTATAAAATTGTCGGCCGGGTGGCCCAAACCAATGCGACGGTGCTGATTACCGGCGAAAGCGGCAGCGGCAAGGAAGTGATCGCACAAACCATCCACCGGAACAGCCAGCGCCGGGATGAGCCCTTTATTAAAGTGAATTGCGGCGCGCTGCCGGAAGGCCTCATGGAAAGCGAATTGTTCGGACACGAAAAAGGGGCCTTTACCGGCGCCATCGCCAAAAAACCGGGACGGTTCGAACTGGCGAACGGCGGGACCCTGCTGCTGGATGAAATCGGCGAGCTGCCCCTGCCGCTTCAGGTCAAACTGCTGCGCGTGCTGCAGGAAAAAACATTCGAACGGGTCGGCGGCACGGAAACCCTCAAGGTCGACGTGCGAATCATCGCCGCGACCAACCGGAATCTGGAAGAACGCGTTCAACAGGGACTGTTTCGCGAAGACCTGTATTACCGGCTGAAAGTTGTGCCGATTCACGTGCCGGCCTTGCGGGAACGGATGGGCGACATTCCGGCATTCGTCGAATATTTTGTCCGGCGGTTTGCTGATGAAGGCAATGCGGAAGCGCCGATCGTGACGCCGGAAGCCTTGAAACTGCTGTGTCGTTGTCCCTGGCCCGGCAATGTCAGGGAACTGGCTAACGTGATGGAACGGGCGGTCATCATGTCGCAGGGCGTGATCGATGTCATGGACCTGCCGGGACTGCTGCCGGAGGAAGAACTGCCGATGGTCGCCGTACCCGAAACGGGTACTTATCGTGAACAAATGCGGCAGGTGGAAAAGCAGATCATCGAAAACGCCCTGCGGCAAAATCAAGGGAACCGCGTGAAGACGGCCAAAGCGCTGGACATCAGCCGACGGGCGCTTTTATACAAAATTGACGAGCACGGACTCGGCAAAAGCACGGCGGACAACGGGCTGCAGGGCATTGAGTGACGGGCAAAAACCCGGGCGGCAAAAAAATGCGCAGTGCGGCAGGAAAAAGCATCCGGCGCAAAAGGGATTTCCCAAGTTCCGCCGAAGTTTTTCACGGGTTGAAGAAATTGCGGGTTTTCCATTCGTGTTGGCACAATAATTGCATAAGTATCTTCCTATTGGCAACTGCCATTATCAAGGGGAGGGATGCTTATGTACCAGATTGTCCGGAAAGAAACCTTGTCGCCGGGTGTGCAGAAAATGACGGTGAAAGCGCCGTTGGTTGCACGCAAGGCTGAACCGGGCGAATTTATCATTCTGCGGGTGGATGAACAGGGAGAACGAATTCCCCTGACCATCGCCGATTTTGATGCGGTCGCGGGGACCATCACCATCATCTTTCAGGAAGTGGGCGCCGGGACCAAAGCGCTCGGGCAGCTGCAAGAAGGAGAATCCATTCTGGATTTTGTCGGTCCGCTGGGAAATCCGACCCATGTCGAGAAAAAAACGGGAACCGTTGTCTGCGTGGGCGGCGGGATCGGCGTGGCGCCAATTTTTCCCATCGCACGCGGCATGAAGCAGGCGGGCAACAAAGTGATCAGCATTGTCGGCGCACGCAATCATGATTTGCTTATTCTGGAAAAGGAAATGGAGTCCGCCAGTACGGAACTGCGTATTACTACCGACGACGGTTCCTATCAGCGCAAGGGATTCGTCACGGATGTACTGAGAGAAATGATCGAACAGGGCGAACCGATCGCCGAAGTCATCGCCATCGGCCCCGTCGTCATGATGCGGGCGGTAGCGGAGCTGACCCGGCCCTACGCGATCAAAACCATTGCCAGCCTCAACCCCATCATGGTGGACGGTACCGGGATGTGCGGCGGCTGTCGCGTAAGCATCGGCGATGCGACCAAATTCGCCTGCGTGGACGGGCCGGAATTTGACGCGCATCAGATCGACTTCGCCGGGCTGATGGCCCGCCAGAAAACTTACGTGGATATGGAAAAAACATGTGAAGCCCATACCTGCCGAAAGGAAGGTGGCTGCACATGCCGGTGAATAGACAGCCCATGCCGGAACAGCCGGTAGCGGAGCGAATCCACAATTTCAAGGAAGTCGCTGTCGGATACGATGCGGCTGCGGCGGCCAACGAGGCGTCGCGTTGCCTGCAATGCAAAAATTCGCCCTGCCGGAGCGGTTGCCCGGTAGAAGTCGACATTCCCGCATTCATTCATTGTGTCCGGGAAGGACGGATCGGCGCGGCGGCGCAAAAAATCAAGGAAAAAAACAACCTGCCTGCAGTTTGCGGCCGGGTTTGCCCGCAGGAAAAGCAGTGCGAAAGCCGCTGCATACTGGGAATCAAAGGCGAACCGGTGGCCATTGGCCGTCTGGAAAGGTATGTCGCTGACTGCGCTCGGGAAGCCGAGGAGGAAGCCTTGCCGGAGATCCCGAAAAATGGCCGCAAGGTCGCGATCATCGGCGCGGGGCCTGCCGGACTGACCGCGGCGGCGGACTTGGCCATGGGCGGATATCAGGTGACGATTTTCGAAGCCCTGCATCGTCCCGGCGGAGTTCTTATTTACGGGATTCCGGAATTTCGCCTGCCCAAGGACATCGTGGCCGCCGAAGTCGAGCATATCAAAAAACTGGGCGTCGACATCGTGAGCAATGCCGTAGTGGGCAAATCCATGTCCATCGACGAGCTGTTCGCGGATGGTTATGAAGCCGTTTTTATCGGGTCCGGCGCCGGTGCGCCCCAGTTCCTCGGCATTCCGGGCGAAAACTGCAACGGCGTGTATTCCGCCAACGAGTATTTGACCCGGATCAACCTGATGAAAGCCTATGAATTTCCCAACTATCAGACGCCGGTAAAAGTGGGTAAAACCGTAGCGGTGGTCGGTGGCGGAAATGTAGCGATGGATGCCGCGCGCACTTCGCTGCGCATGGGCGCGGAAAAAGTCTATCTGGTGTATCGGCGCTCGGAAGCGGAAATCCCCGCCCGGCATGAAGAATTTGAACATGCCAAACAGGAAGGCGTCATCTGCCAATTCCTAATGAATCCGAGCCGGATCATCGGCGACGACAAAGGCTGGGTCACCGGCATGGAATGCCGCCGCATGGAACTGGGCGAACCCGATGCCTCGGGACGTCGCAGCGCAGCGGCAGTACCGGGATCGGAGACGATACTGGATGTCGATACGGTGGTCATCGCCATCGGCAATACCCCCAATCCGTTGATTCCCCGTACAACTCCCGGATTGGTAGTCACGCGGCACGGCACGATTGTTGTGGATGAACAGGGAAAAACTTCACGCGAAGGAGTCTATGCCGGCGGCGACATCGTTACCGGCGCGGCGACCGTGATCAGCGCCATGGGCGCGGGCAAACAGGCAGCCAAAGCAATCTGCGGTTTTATTGACGCAAAATAAAAAGGAGGCACGACAAATGGAAGCAAAAGACATCCGGAATATCTGCAACGTAGGCACTGGAACCATGGGGCACGGCACGGCGGTCATGTTCGCCAAAGCCGGATACAACGTCAAAATGTACGGACGCACGCAGGAAAGCATTGATCGCGGGATGAAAGGAATTCGCAGCGCTCTCGAAACCTACAAGGCGCATCAATTGGTAACCGAAGCGGAAATTCCGCAAATCCTGGCTCGGGTCCAGGGCGTCACCAGTCTGGAAGAAGCGGCGAAAGACGCGGATTTCGTCATTGAGTCGGTAGCAGAAGATCTGGCGGTAAAACGGGCGATGTTTGCCCAACTGGACAAACTGTGTCCGGCGCACACCATTTTTGCCACCAATACCTCCGGCCTGAGCCCTTCCGCAGTGGCGGAAGCCGTCAGCCGCAAAGATAAATTCGTGGTGGCGCATTTTTGGAATCCTCCCCATCTGGTGCCGCTGGTGGAAGTCGTTCCCGGCAAACACACCGCGCCGGAAACGGTCAAAGCGACCTGGGAACTGATGGAGAAAATCGGTAAAAAACCGGTGGCCTTGAAACGGGAAGCGCTCGGCTTCATCGGCAACCGCCTGCAACTGGCCATGTTGCGGGAAGCTCTGTACATCGTGCAGGAAGGCATCGCCACTCCGGAAGCGGTCGATGCCACCGTTCGTTACAGTCTGGGCCGCCGTTACGGCGTCACCGGCCCGCTGGAAAGCGCCGACCTCGGCGGACTGGATATTTTCCAGAACATCTCCAGCTATCTCTACAAAGACCTGTGCAACAACCCGGATTCGTCGCCTTTGTTGGCGGAGACGGTTGCGCGCGGCGACCTCGGTTCGAAAACCGGCAAGGGGTTCTATGACTGGACGTCGCCGGAAGTGCTGGGTAAACTGAAGAAAGAACGGGAAGCCGTTCTGATCGAGTGGCTGCAAAAAGATAAAAACGCAAAATAAAATCAAGGGCAAGATCAAAAACTCCGGACTGTTTCAGTCCGGAGTTTTTTCGTCTCTGCTCAAGCGGGGCGATAATTTCCACAGACTGGCGCAGGGGCCGACGACATGGACGCAGGCGGACTGATCGCCGAGAAACAGCTCGGGTTGCGCGGCGGCATCTGCGCCTTGCAACGCATAGCCGGAGCCTTCCGCCCCGCTCACTCGCCGGACATGCAACAGTTGCAACGGCCGGGTTCCGACGAGGACGCCGCACAGTTCGCCGTCATCGAAGGGCAAGCCGACCCATAACGCCGCCCGGTCGCCGGGACACAGCCCGGACTCTTTCTTCGCCTCCGGCGGGGCAATGACGACCACCAGACCGCCTTCTCCGGCTTGATCCTGCAGTTCGGCCGGGAGAGGGTGCGCGCCGCGGTAATCCAGACAATGCAACTCTCCCCGGCGATAGCGCAATTCACCGAACACCGGCGCAAAGACGACGTGTTGGCGGAAATCCGGCTGGATCTTGTTTTCCCGTCCCATCAGGGTGTCGATGCTGACACCGAGAAAGTCCGCCAGAACCGGCAGCGTCTGTGCATCCGGCAAGCTTCGACCGAGTTCCCAGCCGGAAACGGTGATGGGGGACAGACCTACGGCTTCACCGATTTGCTTTTGCGTGAGTTTTTTTTCATTACGCAGTTGTTTCA
>CAZSRN010000081.1:0-8652 GCA_964609115.1 uncultured Veillonellaceae bacterium
GCTGTAAGCTTTTTGGAACCCCACGTCTAACGTGGGGTTTTCTATATATAAAAAGAAAAGCGGGGCAACCCCGCTTTTCCAGTTACTTTCTTAAGTTCAGTTTGGCGAGCAGCGAACGATACCGCTCAATATCAATATCTTTGAGATAATTCAACAGACTGCGACGATGACCTACCATCTTCAACAAGCCGCGGCGAGAATGATGGTCCTTTTTGTGCTCCTTGAGATGAAGGGTCAGTTCGTTGATGCGGTTCGTTAAAATCGCGATCTGAATTTCCGGTGACCCGGTATCCCCTTCATGGCGACGATGTTCGAGAATAAGTTCCTGTTTCTTTTCTGACGTAATCATTTGTTTCCTCCCTATTTTGCACACTTTCCATTAGCCAAGAAAACCGCCGGAGGGTCGGAAATCCGAGCTAAGGAGACTGCACTGATTGCGAGTTGTATTGTATCAGAAGCAACGCGGAAAGTAAAGGGTTTCTGCCGATTCCTTATGTTTCGGCTGAAAAATACAGCATTTCGGCATTCTGTTTATCATGCTGCAATTGAAGCTGTAAGGCTTCCATCGATGGAAATTTTATTTCCGGTCGAAGCCTTCCTAAAAAAAACAGGCTGATTCGTTTTCCATAAATCTCGCGATTGAAATTCAAAATATGAGTTTCAACACGTAAACTATCCAGTCCGAAGGTCGGATTTACACCGACATTGCAGAGCCCATTGCAGTAATTTCCTGCAACTTTTACCCTGACGGCATATACCCCTCTGGCTGGAATCAGAAGTTGCCGGAAAACTTTCATGTTCGCCGTAGGAAATCCAAAAGTTCTTCCCCGTTGGTCGCCATAAACGACAGTACCGGTTAATTCATACGGACGTCCCAATAGTTTGGCTGCTTCCACCACTCGTCCCTCGGAAAGCAGACGACGAATTGCAGTGCTGCTGACCATCACGCCGTCTTCCATAATTTCCGGACAGATTTCTGTTTCAATCCCATAATGATCCGCCAAACCGGTTAACATCCGTGGTGTCCCCAAACCCTTGTCGCCAAAGGAGTAGTTGGGACCGATAACAATATGGCGGGGATTAATTTTTGTTGCCAGCAACTGAACAAATTCTTCAGGATGCAGATGCAGCAATTTTCGGGTAAACGGAATCCGCACCAGCACGTTGACGCCCAAGCTGCGAATCTGTTCGGTTTTGCCTGCCAATGTCTGCAACTGGGGTGGAACACGATGCGGTTGTATAACGGATAAAGGGTGATTGGCAAACGTAAAGGCCATGCTTGTTCCTGCATGACGTTCACTCCATTCAACCGTCCGGCCGATCACAAAGCGATGCGCCAGATGTACTCCATCAAATGTTCCCAACGCCAACGCCACATTTTGAAATTGACCGTGCAACTCATCCAGTGTTCGAATAATCAACATGTTACTCTTCTTTTCCATATGCAAATATTTTGCCGGGTTTAATCAACCCTGTTCGTGTATCGAGACAACCGATCCCAAAAAATTCACCGCAATCTGAATATAAGCGTACTGATACTTTCTCAGCTTCAGGAGCGTTTTCATCACTGCTTCTTATTATTCTTCCCTGGCGCAAGTACCGGGTTTCCAGTTCCGAACAGTAAGCGGCGGGAAAATGAGCAACGGCGGATTCCGGTGGCCGCAAAACATTTCGCGAGTTCTCCGTGATTTCCTCCAGAGTGACAGCCTGCGCAATTTCAAACGGCCCAACGCGATTTCGCAATAAAAAACCCATGGTGGCAGGCAATCCCATTCGGGCGCCAATATCTTCACATAAAGTCCGAATATAGGTTCCTTTGGAACATTCCACCTGAATCACGGCTCGATCTTGCCAATGATGCAGAAGGCGAATCGATCGGATTTCGACCTGGCGAGGCATTCTGAGAACCTCTTTGCCTTCGCGGGCCAATTCATATAATTTTCGTCCATTCACCTTGAGTGCCGAATACATGGGAGGCACCTGGTCATACAAACCAGCGAATGAATTCACCGTTCTTTCAAGGTTATCCATCGACAAATGACCCACCGGCTTATTGAATGTTATTGTTCCGGTGTCATCGCCGGTATCCGTTGAAATTCCAAATAAAATTTCTGCTCTGTATGCTTTATCAAAATTATCGCCATATTCAACAAGTCGCGTAGCGTTACCCAAATATATCGGTAAAACCCCAGCGGCTGCCGGATCAAGCGTTCCACTATGTCCTACTCTTTTTTGTCCGAAAGTGCGACGAATAAAAGAAACCGCATCATGGGAAGTCATCCCCGGCGGTTTCAATAAATTGATGACAGCGTCAATCATAAGCCGGCTTCCCGCAGCGCTTCCAATACACGAGTCAACACTTTGGGTTTAACTTCGCTAATCGTTCCTTTCAACGTACACCCGGCAGCCCGTGCATGGCCGCCCCCCCCCATGGATTGAGCCAGTTCGCTGACATTAAGATGACGGGAGCGGAAACTGAGTTTTACCGTTTCCTTTTCAAGAGAAGGTTTGAACATAATGGCCACATCAACCCCGGCAATATTTCTCGGATAGTCGATAAAGCCTTCTGTATCTTCTACATCAGCGGAAGATACACCGGGAGGAACGACAATGGTTGCAACTTTGCCGCAATCAGATACCTTCAGTGTATCCAACACTCTCGACAATGCCGTAATTTTTGACAACGGCATGGTCTGAATCTGCTCAGAAATCGAATGCGGCTCAGCGCCATAATGAACCAAGCGCGCTGCCGCATGTAAAGTTTGGGCATCCGTATTCGCATAGCGAAAAAAACCGCAGTCGGTAGCTATCGCAGTGTACAGGCATGTTGCCATTGCTTTGCTTATCACTTCGCCAGATTGCTCAATCATTCGCAGAATGAGAATTCCGGTAGCTGCAACGGAGTCATCAATCACAGTTACATCTGCAAAATCAGAATTTGAAAGATGGTGGTCAATATTTAGGCTCCGCCCCCGAAAATTTGCATATGAGCTTCCCGCCCGCCCTGCATCTCCAGCATCCAACACAACGAGAAGATCTCCTTGCATCGGAGTTGTGGGCGGACGCATAATTTTATCCATTTCAGGCAAAAATGAATACATGCCGGGTAAATCGTCATCCAGCCACATTTGCACCCGAACTCCCCGTTGTTGGAGAAAAAGATACAGTGCAATCATAGATCCCAACGCATCACCGTCAGGATTGATATGTGCAGTCAGAACGACAAACCTGGCCCGGGAAAGTTCACGCAATGCATCTCCGGAAGTACCCCGCATTTTTTATTGCTTCCCTTCTGTCGATTGAATTCCTTTCAACAACTTCTCGATATGTTCGCTGTTGTCAAGGGAGTGATCCAAATGCAGGGTAAGCTCCGGAGTATAACGGATCCCCAGACGTCGCCCCACTTCTGTTCGTAAAAAACCAATGGAATGTTGAAGTCCTGTCCATGTTGCCTGTTTTTCTTTTTCGGACCCCATCAAGCTAACGAATACTTTGGCCGATCTGAGATCTCCCGTCGCCTCCACCCCTGTCACAGTGACGAATCCGATTCGGGGATCTTTAAGTTCCGTGAGAATAATTTTACTCAGTTCCTGCTGAATAAATTCCTGTATTTTTTCAATACGCTGTTGTCCCATGACAGGTCACACCCCTTTGCTCCGGTCTCTGATCAGCGGGGAATCTGTTCCATGACGAACGCTTCCACAATGTCGCCTTCTTTAATATCCCGGTATTTTTCAAGAGTAATTCCGCACTCATACCCGGCGGAAACTTCTTTAACATCGTCTTTGAAACGACGCAGAGATTCCAGTTTTCCTTCAAAAACGACAATCCCGTTGCGAAGCAATCGCACCTGTGAAGTGCTGGTAATTTTCCCTTCCAACACATAGGATCCGGCGACAATTCCCTTGGGAATATTGAAAACTTGTCTGACTTCAACTCGCCCCAGGATAACTTCACGGAATTCCGGCGCCAACATGCCTGTCATAGCCGCTTCCACATCATTGATCGCATCATAAATAACACGATAGGTCCTGATGTCGACTTTTTCCGATTCCGCCGCTTTACGGGCATTGGCATCCGGTCGAACATTAAACCCAATGATCAGTGCGTTTGATGCAGAAGCCAACATAACGTCGGATTCATTAATTGCGCCCACACCGCTGTGCACAATCATTACACGGACTTCTTTATTTTTGAGGCTCTCCAGCGATTGTCGCAATGCTTCAATGGATCCCTGCACATCTGCTTTGACCAGCAAATTGAGATCTTTAATTTCACCCGCCTGAATCTGCTCAAACAGATCCTCCAAAGTAACTTTCTGTGCTTGAGCCACGGCGTCCGCTTTGGTTTTGGCGACTCGTTTTTCAGCAATGGAGCGGGCCGCGCGTTCATCCAACGCCGCCAAGATGTCTCCAGCCTGGGGAACATCGGACAATCCAATAACTTCCACAGGTGTGGACGGTCCGGCCTTCTTTACTTTCTCGCCGCGGTCATTGGTCATAGCCCGAACTTTGCCATAGGCAGTTCCGGCAATAATTGAATCTCCGACCCGAAGCGTGCCGTTCTGAATCAACACTGTGGCAACCGGGCCTTTTCCTTTATCCAGTTCAGCCTCCACTATCGTACCAAGAGCTGGACGATTGGGATTAGCTTTCAGGTCCTGCACCTCGGCAACCAACAAAATCATTTCCAACAATTCACTAATCCCGGTTTTCTTGACGGCAGATACAGGAACCATGATCGTATCTCCGCCCCAAGCTTCCGAAACCAATCCGTATTCGGTCATTTGTTGCATGACGCGCTCTGGATTTGCGCCCGGTTTATCCATCTTGTTAATGGCGACGATGATAGGAACCTTGGCGGATTTTGCATGGTTTATCGCTTCAATGGTCTGCGGCATAACCCCATCATCAGCCGCCACAACCAACACGGCAATATCCGTAACCTGAGCGCCACGGGCACGCATGGAAGTAAATGCTTCATGTCCGGGTGTATCCAGAAATACAATTTTCTTTCCTTGTTGAACAACCTGATAAGCGCCAATATGTTGAGTAATTCCGCCGGCTTCCTGCGAGGTGACATGAGTCTGGCGAATGGTATCCAATAAAGAGGTCTTGCCATGGTCAACATGTCCCATGACGGTAACGACCGGAGACCGCAACACCAATTCCGCCGGATCATCTTCAATTTCAGGAATGACCGTCGGATCGATTTCCGGCGGCAATTCTTCAACGGTTGCCCCAAATTCGGACGCAATCAGTGTAGCCGTATCAAAATCAACTTCTTGGTTGATCGTTGCCATGACACCAAGCATCATCAATTTTTTGATAACTTCATTGACTTCACGGCCAAGCTTTGAGGCCAATTCTTTCACTGGCAAAGACTCTCCGACCTTAATATGTGTCGGACGAATAGGTTCCTGTTTAGGCGTCGGCGGCGCGGCCGGTCCTCCCGATCGTCGGGAAAAAGAACCGGGGCGACCCTGTTGCTGTCCGTGGAATGGCGGACGGTTGCCCGTCGCAGGTCTATTTCCCTGGCCTTGGGACTTTTCGCCACCTGGACGGCGGTCATTTTTCTGCCCTACCCCAGGTTTTGCCTGTCCGGCAGCGGCAGTTGCTCCAGTGGATGGCCGCGTGCCTGCAGGACGGTTCTGGGCCGCAGCGTCAGGCCTAGTAAATCCCGGACGTATTGGTTTGCCCGCTCCCTTGGCCGGTGCACTTCCCTGCGGAGTTGCTGATGTTTGTTGCGTCTGTTGGGAACGGTTTTCAGAATATCGGGGCGCCTGTGGCGCCGGTTGACGAATTAAATTATTGGGATTGAATGGAGCTGCCGGGCGGAATGGATAGTTAGGCGTTCCGACTTTAGGCGGTGTCGGCTGTCCAGTCGCAGCTCCCCCCTGTGCCGTTGGAGGCAGCGTTGGTTTTACCGTCGCCGGCTTTGGAACCGGTTTTTCAGTAACGGTCGGAGAACCAGCAACCGGCTCGGTAAGAATCGGTGCAGAAATTTGTTGTTTTTGAGGCGGGACAATTTGACCCTGTGCAATGACAGATTCCGGCGCAACGGGTGTAACGGGTTTCGTCCGGATCTCCGGTTGTCGTTGCTGCACGGGCGGGTTTTGGTCATGCCGAGGTTTCATTGCAGGTCTGTGCAGGCCGCCGCCATAAAACACTTTAGGCGGGGCCGGCGGCACTTTTGCCGGTTCTACCTTGATCGGTTGCGCAGGCGTTGTTGCCTTCTTGCGCTGTCTTTCGCGAATTTCCTCGGCAGTATCGGGTTTAGGCGCAAACGTACGCACCAAAACCTGGTAAGCCTCCTCCTCAATGCTAGCCATATGATTTTTGGCCGGCATCTCATTACGAGCCAAAATATCCAAAATCAATTTGCTTTGTGTATTAAATTCTTTTGCTAGTTCGTAAACACGGTATTTCGACATTACATCGCCTCCAATAAGTTCTCCATCAGACGCTGTCAGATGAGAGCAAGCGCCGAAGGGAGCCGGCAAATCCGATATCGTTGATGGCCAGGGCAGCTTTCGGGCTCTTTCCGACAGCGTTCCCCAGTTGCAGTTTGGACAACATCACGAGCGTGGGAGTCTGCGTTTCTTCCACCATGATATTGAGTCGCTTCTGTGTTTCCGGTGCGGTGTCGGCAGCTATCAGCAATAGCTTACAACGTCCGGACAACAGCGCCTTTTCTGTCTGCATGGCGCCGGAAGCAACAAATCCGGCTCTATGAGCCAATCCCAGCAATCCCAGAATTTTATCCTCATTCATATCGGATTTAACTGTGCTTTCAGGACTTCATATACTTGAGCCGGTACAGACGTTTTCAACGCCCGATCCAACCCCTTATTCGTGCAGGCCTGCTTCACGCATTCTGCATTGCGGCAAACGTATCCGCCCCGTCCCGCAGCCTTTCCTGATGGATCAATAATAACTTCTCCGTCAGGAGTACGGACGACTCGTACCATCGCCTTTTTATCTTGAAAAGTCTGACACCCGCTGCATAAACGCTTTGGCGTCTTTTTCGGCTTGATCATTCTTCTTCCGAATCTCCCTGCATCATCAATGCTTGAGTTTCGCTTTTAATATCAATCTTCCATCCCGTTAGCTTGGCCGCCAAACGAGCATTTTGTCCTTCCCTGCCGATGGCCAGTGAAAGTTGATAATCCGGTACGATAACGCGCGAAGATTTTTCTTCTTCAAAAATCTCAACGGCAATTACCTTTGCAGGACTCAATGCATTGGCAATATACTCATCTGGATTTTCGCTCCATCGGACGACATCGATTTTTTCACCGCGCAATTCATTGACGATCATCTGAACCCGTAGTCCCTTGTGCCCTACACAGGCGCCGACAGGATCAACATTCTCATCTGCAGAATAAACCGCAATCTTTGATCTCATGCCGGGTTCCCGGGCTACGGATTTAATTTCAACAATTCCGTCATGAATCTCCGGAACTTCCAGTTCAAACAACCTTCTCAACAAGCCGGGATGGGTACGCGACAACATGATCTGGGGCCCTTTGGGCAACTTCTTGACTTCAACGATATAGGTTTTTATCCGCTCTCCATAGCGGTAAGGTTCGCCGTTAATCTGCTCGGTCGGCAACAAAACGGCTTCGGCTTTGCCAAGATCAATAAACACCTGACGTTGTTCAATGCGCTGAACAACACCGGTAACGATGTCATTTTCGCGGTTGGAATATTCGTCATAAACCAAACTGCGCTCCGCCTCGCGTATTCTTTGAACAACCACCTGTTTTGCGGTTTGCGCCGCAATTCGGCCAAAATCCTTGGGTGTTACTTCCCGCTCAACAACATCGCCCACTTGATAGGAAACATCAATTTCTTTAGCCTCAACCAAAGAAATTTCCTGCTTAGGATCTGAAACCGCTTCAACTACATCCTTGCGGGAATAGACATGAATTTCCCCCGTCTCACGATCCATCGCCACACGTACATTCTGAACCGTCCCAAAATTACGTTTGTAAGCTGAAATCAGTGCTGCTTCTACAGCTTCAAACAATACTTCGGCGGCAATTCCTCGCTCCCGGGCCAATTGTTCAAATGCTGCCAATAATTCTGTACTCACCAAGACGCCTCCTAAGTCTATTTTTTCTGTTACATCGACACATGCAATCTCACTTGAGCCACTTCGTCACGCGAATAAAAATGATCCTTATCGTTAACGCTGACGCAGATTTTTTCATCGAAAAGCCCTTTTAATATTGCCGTTATCTGTTTTGTTCCTGCTTGCGGCTGAAAAAACTTCATATCCACCAATTTGCCGGCATACCGTTGGAAATCCTTATCGCGGCGAAGAACTCGATCCAGTCCCGGGGAAGACACTTCCAAATAATAGGCTTGTTTTAAAAACTCAAGCTCATCCAATATGGGTTCGACAACGCGACTCAATTGTTCACAATCCTCAATCCCTATTCCGCCCGGTTTATCAATGAATATACGCAAATACCAGTCTTTTTCCTGCACATATTCGATATCAACCAGTTCAATGGGCGAGCCTTGCAGCAATGGCTCCACAACCGCCGTTATTTTATCTTCAATCTCTGTTCGTGTCATTGGACACTCCCTCCAAATTACGAGGAAAGAGTGGGCAGTACCCACTCTTTCACCAGCTTCCACAATT
>CAZSRN010000082.1:0-5500 GCA_964609115.1 uncultured Veillonellaceae bacterium
CAGATGGGCAAGCAATCGCTCAATCGAAGTATTGAGAACCTGTTCCGGCGGAATTTCATTTCTTTCCAGCAATTCTTCCGCCACGGAAAAATCTCCGACCGAGTCGCAAAAGTGGCTGTCAGAGCCCACTATCAACTTGGTTCCATGCGTCTTTGCCAATCCAACAATATGATCGCAATGAGGCAAGCTGCCTTTGCGGGATACGGTAAGGGAACTATTGTTAACTTCCAGCGCCACTCCGCAACGCGTCGCTTCCCTGACTACCGCCGCCTCATCAATAAGGTATTCCGGATTGCCCGGATGCACGATAACATCCACAAAAGGATTCTGCATCGCAGCCAGCATCATGGCCGTATTTTCTTCCACATTTCCATAAGGGGAACAGACCGTATGCAAGCCTACCGCCACAATATCCAACTTGCTCAGGCGAAAATCATCCAAATCCAGCTTGCCGAAACGATTCATCGCGTTGGCTTCGATTCCTTTCAATACTCGCACACCAAACAAAAACGGAGGAATCGCCGTTTGGTTGGAAAAATGGTAAACGTGAGCGCCGCCAGGCATCCCCGGCCCATGATCAGTCAGGGCAATTATTGCCAATCCCTTGTCCGCCGCTGCACGTGCGTTTTCTTTCACGGTGCTGTAAGCATGCCCGCTGGCCACCGTATGAACATGCAAGTCTGCCACAAATTGCATAAAACCACCTCTTTATATATTATACAGTATTTATGTCTGACCTGCCTTCCCCCTGCCGCAGGATTTCCTGCAGGAAGTTGGAAAAAGACTGTGGAATTTCTATAACAGCAAAGTCTTGGGAGGTACCGCATGATTCCCATACGTGATAATATTCGTCCAAACAGCATCCCTTTCTTTACCGTGATGCTGATTATCGCCAATATCGCTGTGTTTTTTGCCGAACTGCAATGGACACCGGCCGAAATGAAACTATGGGTTGATGCCTTGGGTATGACTCCGTCTCGTCTTACGACCGCCCTGCATTCAGGATCATTGAATCCCTTCGTTTATCTCCAGTTGGTCACCAATTTGTTTCTCCATGGCGGGTGGATGCATATTATCGGCAACCTCTGGTTTCTGTGGTTATTTGGTTCCAGTGTGGAGTATTGCCTCGGGCATGCCCATTTTCTGCTTTTCTATTTTCTCTGCGGCATCATAGCCAACCTAACCCAACTTGCTTTTGATCCCGCCTCATCCATCCCCGTGATCGGCGCCAGCGGGGCTGTATCGGGAATTCTTGGAGCCTATGCCGTCTGTTTTCCGTTCGCCAAAATTAAAACATTGGTTCCGCTGTTTTTCATTTTTACTATTATTGAGATTCCCGCGCTGGCTTTTCTGGCAATCTGGTTTGTCTACCAACTGCAAAGCGGAACGGCCACTCTGTCCATGGGCGGGTCAGGCGTTGCCTGGTGGGCTCATGTGGGTGGGTTTGTTTCCGGTGCCCTGCTGAATCGTTTTTTATTAAAAAATCGATAACCCAAGCATCCCTGTATTTCGCAAAATATAATATTTTTTTCCGTATCCACGAATCGTGCATAACGAAAACGGCTGCCATAAAAGGCAGCCGTTTTCGTTATGCATCTTGTTATTTGAACCATAAGACATAATTTCTGTTTTAATACAAACAAACTCAAGAACTCTTTAAAAATCGACGGTTTTATTTTACACAAATATCACAAATCATATTCTACTTGTTATTTATAATATAGGCAATTAAATTATAAATATAATTCTCACAAAAAACTCAATGAACCAGAGACTTTGCCGCCAATTCCGCAAGCTGCGACAAAGGAGCGGGATAAATCCCCATCGCCAGTGTCGCCACCATGGCAAACAGCACGGTAATTTTTAGTGAAGCGGCAATCTCAAACGGGCGGTCATCAACAGGTTCAGCGAGGTACATGGACTTGACAACATTAAGATAGTAATATACGGAAACCATCGACAACACAAATCCCAGTACGGCAATCCCCAAATACCCGGCGTCAATAACCGCCGAGAAAAGGAAAAACTTGCCCATGAAGCCGGCCAGCGGCGGAATGCCCGCCATAGAGAGCAATGAAATCGTCATGACTACCGCCAGCATCGGAGATTGCTGTGACAAACCCGCCAAGTCCTTTATCCTTTCACTCTTGCAATGACGGCTTACTGCGGCTACAACGCCAAAAGCGCCGACATTGGCAAAGACATAGATCATCAGGTAGAACATCATGCCCTTCACGCCGGCGGTCGTTCCAGCCACCAATCCGGTCAAAATGTATCCGGCCTGAGCGATGGATGAATAAGCCAGCATACGCTTGATGTTTGTCTGGGGAATCGCAACAATGTTCCCCACCAACATAGATGCGCCTGAAAGCAGCAAGGCCAGCAGGGCCCATGGGTAACCCGTTGCCTGGAACACATTTGTAAATACACGGATCATGGCGGCAAAGCCTGCCGCTTTCGATCCCATTGCCAGCATGGCAGTAACAGGCACCGGCGCTCCTTCATATACATCGGGAGCCCACATGTGGAATGGCGGTGCAGCAATTTTAAAGGCGAAACCTGACAGCAGCAATACGCCTCCCACCAGCAACGCGGGGGAAGCCGCCAGTCCGGAGGCCAGTGCAGCATAATTCATCTGTCCTGACAAGCCATACAGAAGACTCATCCCATACAGCATGACGGCGGATGCCGCAGAAGCCAGGACCAGATACTTGATTGCAGCTTCCGTTGAACGGCTGTCGGATAACACATACCCCGTCAAAATAAAGAAACTGAATGTCATTAATTCGATGCCGACATACAAAGTGATCAGGTCATTGGCTGAAGAAAGCACCATCATTCCCACTACGGCAAACAACAGCAACACATAAAATTCCGCATGGGAGTGCGGCAAATGTTCTACAGTGTCCAGGGAAAACAAAACTACCAGAATAGCGCCGATCAAAAAAGCCTGTTTGAAGAAAACCGCATAATCATCCAAGCTGAACATACCGTGCCAGAATGTCGCGTTAACTCCGTAGCAGGTAAAAGAATAGCAAAAAATCGCCGTCAATCCGCAGGCTGCCAAGTATCCGACATAGCGTCGCGGCTGCTCTTTTCCCATACCCAGATCAATCGCCAGTAGCAACAGCGCCAACACAGCTACGCTTATTTCCAGAACCAATACGCTAAAATTCATGCTTACAGCCCCCCACAAAGCGTTGCCGCCGTCTTGATCTTTACGAGGAGCGGCGTTAAGGGTTCAATGCCGCTGTTAATCACATTCATCAATAATGAAGGAAACATACCGAAGCCAATGAGAAATGCAGCCAGCAACACGAGTGGAACCATTTCCGGCGCTTTCAGATCGGGCAGCGCATCCCATTTACTCAACCGCGGCCCAAACAACACATTCGCCAATGCCCGCAATACATACAATGCCGTCAAAATAATCCCCGAAATCGCCACTACTGCAACGGCGGGATAAATAGGAAACGTACCGGTAAAGATCGTAAACTCAGCCACAAAACTCAACAATCCGGGCAACCCCAGCGAAGCCATGCCCGCAATCATAAATCCGACCGCCGCCTTGGGCATTTGGTGGGCCAATCCCCCCAGGTCATTGATATCCCGGGTATGAGACGTGTTATAAACATGACCGATCATCGAAAAGAACAGGGCGGTCATAATTCCATGGGCAAACATATTGGCCACGGCGCCGTTGAGACCGATTACATCCGCCGTAGCAATGCCGATCACGATATACCCCATGTGGGAAACCGAAGAAAAACCAACCATATACTTCATATCAGACTGTGTCAAACAAATGTAAGCGGCATAAATAACGCTCACCGTTCCGAACGCCGCCATCATCGGCGCCCAAAACTTGAAACCGACCGGAACCATAAGCAATCCAACCCGCAGCAACCCATACGCGCCCAACTTCTTTAACAGACCCGCGTGAACCATGGACACTGCGGTAGGGGCCCCGGCATGGCCATCAGGCGACCAATAATGAAAAGGCCACATGGAAGCCAGCGTGGCAAAGCCAAGCATCATTAAGAAGAACGATACAATCTGCTGCTCGGCGGGAATGACGCCGCTCAGTCCAATCTGCGACAACACGGTCATGTCGAAAGTACGTTGTCCCGCCGGATTGGCCAAAACATACAGCATAAATACCCCGGCCAGCATAAAGCCGGAACCGATCAGCAAATAAACAACCAACTTCATACCGGCATATTCCTTGGTTACCCGCTTGGTTGATCCCCAAACGACAATCAGGATATACATGGGAATAACAACTACTTCGTAGAACAATAAGAACAAAAGCAAATCCCTGGCGACAAACGCTCCGGCGACTCCAGCCACCAACAGCAGAAATAATATAAAGTATTCCTTGATCCGTTTATCGATCCGCCAGGACGAATATACTCCGGATAAACCGACAACCGACATCAACAATGTCAGCGGCGCTGATATTCCATCTACGCCGAGGCTGTAACTCGCCCCCGCATCCGGCAGCCACGCCAGCTGCTCAATAAATTGCACGCCGCCCGTATGCCAGTCATAATTTACAAACATAATGGCGGCCAACCCAAAGCAAATCCACATAGCCCCGCCAGCCACCAGTTTGATCATCCGCCCAGCCGTCTGAGGCAAGCAAAGGATAGCGCCCACGCCAACAAGGGGAGCAAACAGGATCATTGAAAGAATCGGCATACTCATCAGATCTGCCCTCCTTTCACGAATGTTCCGGTCAACGCGGCCAGAATTACAACCAGAATAACTGTCGCCGACAACATCAGTGCGGCGTATTGCTGCATCTGTCCGGTTTGAGCGCGCCGCAGCTCTTCACCGGCCGCTCCGGTTCCGCGCCAGGCATTATCCACAACGGCGCCCAGTGCATGAATGTCGATCCAGAAGGATAACCGGGCCAGTCCGCCAACAATGTTGCGGTTGATGCACTGGTACAGTTCATCAATATAGCACTTGTTATAACTCCAGGTATAAATCGCGCCCATCTTCATCGTCAAGTCATTGGATCGGGTATGACCCTCGCCATAAATAAACCAGGCCAAAGCAAAACCAAGCAAAGATATCCCCGTAGATACTCCAGCCACTGTCCAGTCAATACCGGCATGGTGCGCAGGCCCAAATCGAACCCATTCTCCAAAACCCATGACAAAGGGAATGATACCGCCGATGAGGCTAAGTACAGCCAATACACCCATTGGAATCAACATCGACAGGCCCGATTCGTGCGGATGGTTGTGTGGATTGGATTTGCCCAGAAACGTCAGGATAAAAAGACGGGCCATATAAAAGGCAGTCATGAATGCCGCCAGCGACGCAAGCAAATAAATAGGGGTAGATACATGCGCTGCTGCTGCCAAAATCTCATCCTTTGAAAAGAATCCGTTTGTGATTATCTGTCTCCTTGGAATACCACAGTCACGAGCAGCGGCATGGACTTTATAAACAGTATCGGCATATAACAAAGGCTCTCCGCCGAATGTCA
>CAZSRN010000082.1:5510-6690 GCA_964609115.1 uncultured Veillonellaceae bacterium
CCGTTCCCATCATGAGGCAGGTTGCCGGCATGCTTTTGCGCAGACCGCCCATCTGAAAAATATCAGCCTGATCATGAAGTGCGTGCAAAACCGAACCGGCGCCAAGAAAAAGCAACGCCTTGAAAAATGCATGGGTCATCAGATGGAACATGGAAGAAGTCAGGCTGCCGACTCCCAAAGCCAATATCATGAACCCCAGCTGACTGATCGTTGAAAACGCCAATATTCTTTTGATTTCACGCTGGGTCAACGCAATAAAAGCGGCAAACAGAGCGGTAAAAACTCCAACCCAAGCGATAACCGACAACGCTCCCGGCAATACATGAAAGATCGCAAACGAACGAGCAATCAGATATACGCCGGCCACGACCATCGTGGCTGCATGAATCAGCGCGGAAACCGGAGTTGGGCCCTCCATTGCATCCGGCAGCCACACATGCAGGGGAAATTGGCCGGACTTCGCTACTGGACCGATGAAAAGCAAAATAGCAATAACCGTCAGCATTTCCGGCCCGTGCGATGCCACATATTCAGGAACTTTCACGCCAAGTTCAGCAAAATCCAGTGTTCGAAACGTAATCTGCAATAGCAGGATCCCGAGAAGCAAGCCGAAATCACCGATACGCGTAGTCATAAACGCTTTTTTACCCGCTTCTCGTGCGGAAACTTTATAAAAATAGAAGCCGATCAACAAATAAGAGCATAGCCCTACGAGCTCCCAGAAAACAAACATCTGCAGGAAATTTGTCGCAATCACCAGTCCCAGCATGGAGGATGCAAACAGGGAAATAAATGCGAAGAAGCGGCAATATCCGGGGTCTCCCGCCATATATCCGGTTGAGTAGATTAGAACCAATAGCGTGATCATCGTAACCACAAACAGCAACGTGGCCGCGATTGGATCAATCAGTACCCCCATATCGACCGATAGTCCCGGCATGGAAAACCAGACGGTTTTCATCACAAAGGGCGCTTCTACCGTAATCTGCCGAGTTAAAACCGCACAACTCACGCCAAGTGCGATCACAAAGGAAGATCCCATGGCTAGAATTGCCAAGCGGGAAGCCATCCAGGGCGCATCCAGCAACAGGAACGAAATCAGTACAAACGCCAATGCCGGCAATAATGGAATGAGCCAGGCATGCGTCAGTGAAAAATCAGCCCACATGTTTGTCACCCC
>CAZSRN010000082.1:6700-8647 GCA_964609115.1 uncultured Veillonellaceae bacterium
GGCATAGGCCAGGGCCAATCCCACCGAACCCTCGGCTGCGGCTACGGCGATGATGAATAAGGAAAAAACCTGTCCTGAAGCCGCATCCGTAGCAGTAAAGCGCGAAAAGGCGACCAGATTGATATTGACCGAGTTCAGCATCAATTCAATCGACATCAGCAGCGCAATCAAGTTCCTTTTTGTCAGGAGGCCAAACAGGCCCAATCCAAACAGCGCCGCGCCAACCAAAAGATAATGGGTTAATCCGATCATGATTGCGCCTTCCCTCCCTTAAACAAAACGACTGCGCCAATCACGGCCGCCAGCAGCAACAACGCAACAGCTTCAAACGGCGGAGCGAAATCGGTCAGAAACCTGCGTCCGATATCGGCTACCATCACTACAGCCCCTTTGCCGGTTTTCCAGGGTGTTTCCCATATAGCCCATACAATGACCCCGACAATTGCAATCGCGGCCGATCCGCCAACGGCAATCATGCTATTGGGCGGGTTTGAACTAGACATAGCATCCCGCTGCGTAAGCATCACGCCGATAACAACCAGTACCGCAACAGCACCGCTATAAACCAGCGCCTGCACTGCCGCCAAAAATTCCGCTTCCAACGTCATGTATAATCCAGCTACGCCGAGAAATGTAGCCGACAGCAAAAATGCGCTATGCACCAGATTTCGTTTGAACACGACCCCGGCTGCGGCCGCCAGCGTGGCTCCCGCCAGAAAATAAAAAGCCAGGGCATGCATCAGACTCCCGTTCATTCGTGCGCACCTCCTTTGCTGGCCATACAGTCAATAATCAGATCTTCATGGTGCAGAGAACTCATCTCATAGTTTTGAGTCCAGTGAATCGCCTGAACCGGACAGGCTTCCATACAAAAATTGCAGTACATGCACACCGGAAGATGATGATGATACCGAGCCATAACCTTCTTGCCGCTTTCTGTCTTTTTCGTAAGCAACTCAATGGCATTGTTGGGACAGGACATCGCGCACAAGCCGCAAGCAATACATTTATCAAGGTTCAGCTCAATGGCGCCGCCACGAAACATCGGTCCCACAGGTAGCCGTTCTTCCGGATATTCCACCGTCGTCGGCTTGGAAAAACAACGCCGCAGCGTTACACGCATTCCTTTAAGCAATCCAATGCCAAACATCTAGCTTCACCCCTCTTTAGTTCAACGGAAAAAACAGCCACAAGCCCACGCCGGTGACCAAAATATTGGCTACCGACAAGGGTAGCAGAAATTTCCATCCCAAAGCCATCAAATGATCAATTCTGAGGCGCGGAAACGTCCAGCGGAACCACATAAACAAAAAGATCATCGCGAAAACTTTGGCTGCAAACCAGATCCAGCCCGGCAGCCAGGGTCCTTGCCAACCGCCCAGAAACAGGGTCGCGGCAATACAGGAAGAAGCAACCAGCGATGCATACTCCGCAAGAAAGAAATAAGCGAACCGCATGCCGCTGTACTCAACGAACGGACCGGCCACCAGTTCCGACTCGGCCTCCACCAAATCAAAAGGCGCCCTGTTGCACTCGGCTGTGGCTGCAATCACGAACACCACAAAGGCCAAGGGCTGGGTTACGACAAACCAAAGCCCTTCCTGAGCCTTCACAATGTCGCTCATTTTCATGGAGCCGGTGATCATCACCACTCCCAGAATTGAAAAGACCAAGGGAATTTCATAGGAAATCATTTGTGCTACTGTTCGCATGCCGCCAACCATGGCGTATTTGTTGTTGGACGCCCATCCCGCCATTAAAAGCGCCAGCGTGGTCTGGGCGCTCACCGCCACAAAGAAAAAGATTCCAATGTTGAGATCGGCAAAAATGACTCCGGCATCAAAGGGGATCACTGCATAGGTGATAATCACCACCATGAACATCAGGACGGGCGCCAGTGACCACATGATGCGGGATACTACCGCCGGACGAATATCTTCTTTCGTC
>CAZSRN010000083.1:0-6260 GCA_964609115.1 uncultured Veillonellaceae bacterium
CTCCGGATTGGTAAGGTCCCTTTGTATATTCCCCATCATGACGGACAACAATCCATTTATGCGGGGCGTGTTCTTGTGACGGAAGCCGAGATTATTGCGCAGTATGCGGAGGGAGAAAAAGGCGGCATACCCAAGCTGACACTGGGATATGGATTCTGTTTCGGGCACAATGAATTAAAAGCATTGTCCATGGGGATATTGGATCGGTGTCTGCGAAGCCGGGCGCCTGTAAAAGCCCCGGCGGAAGATGAAGAATTTGTTCTTACGCATATCGACGGTGTCGAAGCTTCAGGTTTTGTGGCGCATTGGAAACTTCCCCATTATGTGACCTTTCAATCCACGCTGGATCGCTTGCGCAAGTCACAACTGACGGGAAGTGAAAAGTAATGTTGAAATGGGATGAACTCATAAAAAAACCAAGGAATCATTTTGCCTTTCTGGATGAAAACACAAAAAAGGAAATTAGGCGCAAAATATTGAAAGCCGTCGCCATTCCAGGGTATCAGGTTCCTTTTGCATCGCCTGAATTGCCGATTGCCCGGGGATGGGGGACCGGCGGGTTGCAAGTTACCCTGTCGATCATTGGGCCGGCTGACGTTCTTAAAGTCATTGATCAAGGGTGTGACGGCGGCGTCAATGCGGTCAATATTCGCGAGTTTTTACGGACGACAACCGGTGTAAAAACAACAATGGATACAGGGGAAGCCACCATCGTACAAACACGTCATCGCATACCGGAACAGCCGATGCGTCGCGGGCAAATTCTTGTGTTTCAGGTGCCGATTCCGGATCCGTTACGGTTTGTTGAACCCAGGATGGCAAAAACACGGGAAATGCATGCGGAAATGGATTATAGCCGGATGTGGGTGTTTTTGTACGAGAATATTGTGAAGTGGGGTGAAATTACGATAGGCGCACGATATCCGTCCATCGTAAACCGCCGGTACATGATTGATCCCTCGCCGATTCCCCGCTGGGATGTACCCAAACTGAATCAGTCCGATACGTTGCACTTATTTGGGGCCGGCCGGGAGAAACGCATATACGCCGTGCCGCCCTATACTTCGGTCGAACCGTTGGAATTTGACGACCACCGTTTCCGCGTAGAAGATTTTACGGGTTGCCGTTGCATCCGTTGCGGTTCTTCATCCAACTATATGAATGAAATTCTGCAGACGGATACTGAACAAAAAGTGTATGTCTGTTCGGATAGTAGCCACTGCGACAAGTTGCGTGCGTCAGGGCGGAGGAATGAAGATGGCTGATATAAATGAAGGTTGTGTGCTGGAAGTTAAAGGACTGACGAAGATCTACGGAGATGCGTGTCCGGATTGTGAACGATTAACGGGTCCGGAATCAGGATTGAATCAATGTCCTCAATGCGGATCCATTGTTGCCTGTTCCAATGTCAGCCTGAGTCTGGACCAGGGAGAAATTCTGGGGATCGTCGGTGAAAGCGGCTCGGGCAAAAGCACATTGGTTCGCTGCTTGTATTTTGATGAAGAAGCGACTCGCGGCGAAGCCTATATGTCGGCGTGCGAAGCGGGAACGCTGAACATTCTTGGAGTTTCTTCGCAAAAAAAACGCTATATCAGAAACCACTTGATGGGAATGGTGTACCAAAATCCTTTATTGGGAATCAAACCGCATTTTACCGCCGGGGGAAATGTTGCAGAAAAATTGTTGACCGCGGAAATCTACCATTTTGGGGATATACGTGCAAGAGCGGCGGCTTTGCTGGAACGGACGGAAATATCCCTGGCCCGTATGGATGATTTTCCTGCCCGATTCAGCGGCGGAATGCAGCAAAGAGTTCAAATCGCCAAGGCGTTGGCCAATAATCCTCCCTTATTGTTTTTGGATGAGGTCACCACAGGGCTGGATGTTTCGGTACAGGCCCGGGTTTTGGATCTGATCAAGGAAATCCAGCAGGAACTGAAGGTGACTATGATTGCGGTGTCGCACGATATGGGAGTGATACGCATGTTGGCGGATCGCACGTGCGTGATGAAGAATGGGCGCATGGTGGAAATGGGACTGACAGATCAAATCATGGAAGATCCGCAACATTTCTACACTCAGCTTTTGGTTCATTCCATGATTTGAGAGGAGAGGAGACGCGAATGCTGGCAGAACAGGAAATTTTATCAATTCAGGATCTGCGCAAGGAATTTACTTTGCATATGTTGGATGGAAAAGTGATTATTGGGTGCGACAATGTAAATTTTTCCCTCAAACAGGGAGAATTTATGGCGATCGTAGGGCCGAGCGGTGCAGGAAAATCATCCATAGTCAAATGCCTGTACCGGACGTACTTGCCGACAGCTGGACAAATATGGTACCGGAAGGCGGATGGATCGATCGTGAATATGGCTGTAGCATCCGAACGGGAGATTGTTCAGTTGCGCCAGAATGAAATGGCTTATGTAAGTCAATTTTTAAAAATAATTCCCCGAATAACTGCTGCGGATTTTTTAGCCGCAGGGCTTCGACAACGCGGTGCGGAAATGCATGCTGCAAGACGTCAGGCCAAAGAATACTTGGCAATGATGAACATTGACGAAACGTTGTGGGATGCATATCCATCGACATTCAGCGGTGGGGAACAGCAGCGGATCAATGTGGCGCGGGCGTTGATTATCCGGCCTCGCCTACTGTTGCTTGATGAACCGACCGCATCGTTGGATTCGGAAACAAAGCGCGTAGTATTGAAGGCTTTGCTGGCATTGAAGAATCAGGGAACAACGATTTTAGGAATTTTTCATGATACGGAATCCGTCAAACGTCTGGCAGACCGTTTTTTTACCATGCAGGCGGGACGCTGCAAATCTGTATCGAAAGCGCGGGAGGTGGTCTGAGTGAACAGGCGGATCATACTGACCAACGGGCAGGTAGTATTGCCGGACCGGATTATTGCCGCCGGTGAAGTGATCATTGAAGATGGAGTCATACAACAAGCCGGACGGATTTCAAATTCGCGGGCATTGGCGGGAGAAACGGTAATTGATGCCGAAGGAGGTTTCATTATGCCGGGCTTTGTCGATATGCATTGTGATGCAATTGAAAAAGAGATGGAACCTCGCCCCGGCGCGTTTTTTGATATGGAAATGGTATTGCCGGAACTGGAAAAGAAACTGGCTGGGCAGGGAATCACGAGTATGTTTCATTCGTTTTCTTTTGCCGGGGCTGAATATGGAATACGGGAAGACTGCACCGCAGCAAATTGTGCGCGACATATTGTTGCAATGAAGAGCAAAGGAACGCTGATTCGAAACAAAGTGCATCTGAGATTTGAAATTACCAATTACCCGGCGGTTGACTTGATCCAATCCTTGATCGCGGACGGAGTGGTTGATTTATTATCTTTTATGGACCATACTCCCGGGCAGGGACAATATCCAACGGTTGAAGATTATAAAAATTATCTGGAGAAGACTTATCACATGCCTTTCGAAAAAGTGCAGGAAATTTTGTCCATTAAAGAACAGGGACGCCTTCAAGCAGGCCGAAGTGTGGCGAATCTATGCCGGGCGGCGCAATTGGCTGGAATAACGATGGCTTCACATGATGATGACGACGAAAACACGGTCCGTCAATATGCCGATATGGGGGTTCGCATTCATGAGTTCCCCATTCGCGTCAATGTGGCAAAAGCAGCCCGCGGAGCAGGGAACTCCGTTTGTGTGGGAGCGCCCAATATTGTTAGGGGAAAATCTACGGGAAAAGGAATGCTGGCCATGGATGCGATCAGGGAGGGAGCGGCTGACATCATTTGCTCCGATTATCATCCGTCCTCCATGTTGCATGCCGTATTTAAACTTTCGCAAGAAACCATGGCTTTGTCCGAAGCGGTAAACATGGTTTCCCTGAATCCGGCCGAAGTACTTTCACTTCAAGATGTAGGCGCATTGGAAGCGGGGAAAAAGGGCGATGTTGTGGTGGCAAAGCTGCACGGAAGAAGTCCGGTGGTAACAACTACGGTGGTCGACGGCATTCCGGTTTATAGTATCCAATATCGTTTTCGGGAATTATCGGATACTTCTTTCAGGGAAAAAGCAGGATAGGAGGCGAGACCGTGCAGGTAAATCATATTGCGATTAATGCGGATGCGGAAACGATTGACGGGAGAGTATCCGTGCTGCGGCAAGAACTGGATGGATATCTTGACGCGGGTTTTTCTGCGGTAGAATTGGCGGCGCATGGATTGGGCGTACTGGATAACGGCAGACTGCACGAAAAACGACTAAAAGAAGTGTTGGCCATCTTGCAGGACTACCCATTTCAGTATTTGGTTCATGGGCCTAATCCCTTGAATCTGATGGATATGGAGTGCAACGAGCTGGAACAAAGACTTTTCGGCGCGACCATTGAATTTTCTGCGCGTGTGGGTTCTCCTCTGATGGTGTATCACGCGGGAAGATACTTTCCGGAAGAACAATTCTTGTTACGGGGAAAAACGCAACTGAACGAGTCGGAGCGGTGCAGAATGTGGGAAAATGAAAAGATTCGCCTGATTGAACTGGGTGATATCGCGCGACGTTCCAATGTAATGATTGCTGTTGAAAATGCCCGGCCTTATCTGGACAGACCCTATTACTGCTATGGGGAATTTTTGCAGGAACTGTCCGCGATGCTCAAAGAAGTGAACCATTCAAATGTTAAGGCGACGTTGGATATTGGGCATGCTTTCCTGGCGTCAAATTTTTACCGTCAAGATTTATTGGAGGGATTGGAAAGTATTGCTCCTCATGTTCGACATATTCATATGCATGACAATCACGGCCGTTGTTGCGCGTCTTTTGAAAAAAGGCAAACCGAACTGGCGGTGATGGGACGGGGAGACTTGCATATGCCGCCGGGCTGGGGCAGTATTCCATTTGCCGATATTTTTTCCAAACTGCCGGAGTACGAAGGGGCTGTTACCATAGAACTGAGGCCCCGGTATAGGGAGTACGTTGCTGCTGTTTTAGAGGACGTTCAACCATTTTTGCATCTGCAAGCGCGGTGCGCCTGAGGAGGGAAACTTGTGGAACCTTTGATGATTCGTAGGGCGAAAAAGGAAGACATCCAGTTTGTTTTGACATTGTACCGGGACTTGGAAGGCCTTTATGCCCAATCAGTATCAACAGAACAAAAATTGACGGCGGATATTGCCTGGCAAAGGCTTTCGTCGGACCCGCGACAATGTTTGCTGGTTGCAGAACTGCAGGGAAAGATTGTGGGAACGCTGACGGTGATTATAGTTCCTAATATTGGACATGGGGGGAACCCGTGGGCGGTTATCGAAAATGTAGTGGTTGAAGAAGAGCGCCGGGGTTGTGGCGTTGGAAAAAGGCTTATGGAGGAAGCGACCCGGCTGGCAAGAGCGGGCGGATGTTACAAACTGATTTTGGCCAGCAATATTTTACGTACGGCGGCCCATGGATTTTATCGTGAAATTGGCTGGCGCGAGACTCATGTCGGGTTTTCTTTGGAAATCAATAAACAAAAATAATCATGGGCGAGGACAAGCGGTGACAAGGAATCCGTGACGAAAAGTCAAGCGGGTTCCTTTTGTATGAGTAGGAGTGCGTCAGGTTTCACACGTTCCAGTCGACGGTGATCGCACATTTATTATGATAATTTTTTCACTAGCAATATGAGAATATTTTCACTAGTTAGTTGAAATTATAAATCTATTGCTGTAAACTATGAATTGTTAAGCAATTCACAAATATGTGGGAGGTCATGTCGTGAACGCAATGGTTGATTTCAAGGAAATGGATGAAATTCTTGCGAAGTATCGGTATTCCCCCAGCAGTATTATCGCGATACTGCAGGATATTCAAGCCAAATACCGGTACATTCCCAAAGAAGTATTCCCGTATCTTGCAGAAAAACTTCATGTCAGTACGGCGAAAATTTATAGCGTAGCGACATTTTATGAAAATTTTTCGCTTCATCCCAAAGGAAAATATGTAATTCGGGTTTGTGACGGAACGGCCTGTCATGTTCGCAAGTCGATTCCCATGTTGGAACGATTGCGCAAAGAGCTTTCTCTTTCCGAGACCAAAGTGACTACCGACGATTTACTGTTTACGGTTGAAACAGTATCCTGTCTGGGAGCTTGCGGTCTTGCGCCTGTTCTCACCGTCAACGATCAGGTGCATCCTGCGATGACTCCGGATAAAGCCGGTGAACTTTTGGCGAAACTGAGGGAGGAAGGCTGAGATGCTGCTGAACAGGGAAGATATCCAAAAAGCAAGGGAACGTTACAAGAA
>CAZSRN010000083.1:6270-8618 GCA_964609115.1 uncultured Veillonellaceae bacterium
GACGGCGCAAAAGAAGAAAATTCTTGTCTGTGCGGGAACCGGTTGTGTAGCGGGGGGATCTCTGGATATATATGCCGAGTTGGTTCGATTGATTGAAGAAAAAGGGATTCCTTGCGCGGTGAGCTTGGAAAAAGAACCGCATGATGATTCGATCGGTGTGAAAAAAAGCGGATGCCATGGCTTTTGCGAGATGGGGCCCTTGGTCCGGATTGAGCCGCATGGTTGGTTATACATTAAAGTGAAGCTGTCGGATTGCGCAGAAATCATTGAGCAATCGATTGTCAATGACGGTGTGGTGGAGCGTCTTACCTATCGGAAGAATGGGCAGCAATATCCGACGCAGGAAGAGATTCCTTTCTACAAGAAGCAAACGCGTCTTGTGCTGGAACATTGCGGACATATCGACGCGATGTCGCTGCAGGAATACTTGGCGATTGGCGGATACAAGGCATTTGAAAAAGCGCTGTTTGATATGAGCCCGGATGAAATTGTCAAAGTGATCGACGAGTCCAATTTGCGTGGACGCGGCGGCGGCGGATATCCGGCCGGACGCAAATGGGCGCAGGTCAGACGGCAAAAATCCGAAGTAAAATTCGTTGTTTGCAACGGCGATGAAGGCGACCCTGGGGCCTTTATGGATCGCAGCGTCATGGAAGGCGATCCCCATAGAATGTTGGAAGGAATGATGATCGCCGGTATTGCCTGTGGCGCAGCTTATGGCTATATATATGTTAGGGCTGAATATCCATTGGCCATCAGCCGTTTGGAAACTGCCATCGAGCAAAATCGGGCGTTTGGGTTGTTGGGCGACAATATTCTCGGTTCGGGCTATTCTTTTGACATCAAGATCAGTAAAGGCGCCGGAGCATTCGTTTGCGGCGAAGGCAGCGCTTTGACAACGTCGATCGAAGGCAAACGCGGCATGCCGCGGGTAAAACCGCCGCGTACTGTTGAACAGGGGCTTTACGGAAAACCAACGGTACTCAATAACGTGGAAACTTTTGCGAATGTACCGCTCATTATCAACAGGGGTGCGTCCTGGTACAAGTCGATCGGACCGGAAAAAAGCCCGGGAACCAAAGCCTTTGCCCTAACCGGAAATATTGAAAATACCGGTCTGATTGAAGTCCCCATGGGAACTACGCTGCGTGAAGTTATCTTTGACATCGGCGGCGGAATTCGAGGCGGAGCCGGGTTTAAAGCCGTTCAGATCGGTGGGCCGTCCGGCGGATGCCTGACAAAAGAACATTTGGATTTGCCGCTTGATTTTGACTCCCTGAAAAAAGCGGGCGCGATGATCGGCTCCGGCGGGTTGGTCGTTATGGACGAACATACCTGCATGGTGGAAGTGGCGCGATTCTTTATGAATTTTACGCAAAATGAATCTTGCGGCAAGTGTGTGCCCTGCCGCGAAGGCACCAAGCGGATGCTGCAAATTCTGGAACGGATTGTGGCGGGGCAGGGAACGGCGGAAGATCTGGAGATGTTGCCTGAACTTGCGGATACCATCTCGTCCACGGCACTGTGCGGGCTGGGCAAGACTGCGCCTTCGCCGGTGATCAGCACGATCAAATATTTTCGGGATGAATATGAAGCGCATGTGTTTGAAAAACGGTGTCCGGCCAAAACGTGCCAGAAGCTGAAAAAAATTGCGATTGATCCGACGCTTTGCCGCGGTTGCTCCAAGTGCGCGCGGGGCTGTCCGGTCGGAGCCATTTCCGGACAGATCAAAGAGCCGTTTGTAATCGATCAGGCAAAGTGCATCAAATGCGGCGCCTGCATTGAAACCTGCCCGTTCAAGGCGATAAGGGAGGACTGACATCGTGAGCACAGAGTTTATGATGATTGACAATATGCCTGTGGAAATCAACGGCGAAAAGAATATTCTTGCCGTGATCCGGAAAGCCGGAATCGACCTCCCGACGTTCTGTTATTATTCGGAGCTGTCTGTGTATGGTGCATGCCGGATGTGCGTGGTGGAAGACAAGTCGGGGGAAATCCACGCATCTTGTTCAACGCCTCCCAAAGCGGGCATGGAGATTCGCACCAATACACCCCGGCTGCGCAAATATCGAAAAATGATTCTGGAACTGTTGCTGGCCAATCATTGCCGTGATTGCACCACCTGTGAAAAGAACGGAAAATGCAAACTGCAGGAACTGGCGCAACGCTTCGGCATCAAACAGGTGCGGTTCAATAATACCGCGGGTGAAGCCGATTTGGACACCTCCTCGCTGGCTATTGTTCGTGACAAGAGCAAATGTATTCTTTGCGGCGATTGTGTGCGCGTGTGCGAAGAAGTTCAGAATATCGGGGCTATCGATTTTGCCCATCGGGGCTCGAAAATG
>CAZSRN010000084.1:0-8614 GCA_964609115.1 uncultured Veillonellaceae bacterium
GCATGCGCCCGGAGCGCCTGGTTGAAGTGATGGGACAGTTCCATATTTTCATTTTCATAGAGATTTTTTACGTTGAGCGCCCGTTCCGCTTTAGCTACACCGGCTTCCGTCGGGGCTACCGTATGCATTTTCTCATCAACGGTATAGTCGTCGCCTTCCTGCAGCTTCGGCACAACTTTCGCCAGTACATAATAGAGATCTGTAGATTTTTCGCCCGGACCGGAAATGATCAAAGGCGTCCTCGCTTCATCGATCAAAATCGAGTCCACTTCGTCCACGATCGCATAATTCAAAGGTCTTTGCACCATCTGTTCCGCATAAATTACCATGTTGTCGCGCAGATAGTCAAACCCGAATTCATTGTTGGTTCCATAGGTAATATCTGCGTTATAAGCGGCCTTCCGTTCATCAAAGTCCATTTCATGCGTGATCAAGCCCACCGAGAGGCCCATAAAATTATAGATTTTTCCCATCCATTCGCTGTCGCGCTTGGCCAAATAATCGTTGACCGTGATCAGATGCACGCCTTTTCCTTCCAGTGCATTCAAGTAAACCGCCAGCGTCGCAACCAGCGTCTTTCCTTCGCCGGTCTTCATCTCGGCAATCTTGCCTTCATGCAGCGTCACGCCACCCAGCAACTGGACATCAAAATGGCGCATTCCCGTTGTCCGCACCGAAGCTTCCCTCACCGCCGCGAAGGCCTCCGGCAGCAAGACTTCCAAGTTTTCGCCATTTTCGATGCGTTGGCGAAATTCTACTGTTTTCGCCGCCAATGATGCATCACTCAGTTTTTGCATCGCCGGTTCAAGTGAATTGATCCGCTCCACATATTCTTCCATGCGGCGGATTTCATTTTCATTATCGTCACCAAAAAGTTTTTTCAAAAAACCCAACAACACTGATCACTCCTTTTGCCTATCTAAGATATTTTATCAGAGTCCCTCATAAAGTGCAAAAAATGCGAACTGTGACTCGTTCTACACAAAACAGGACCGTGTCGAATTTCACTTTCGACACGGTCCTGTTTACCTTATGCCCTACTCACCGAAGTTAGAACTCCGGTTCCAACAGTCCATAGCAACCGTCTTTGCGGCGATATACCACGTTTACCTGCTCCGACTCGATATTCAGAAACATAAAGAAATCGTGATTCAAAAGATTCATCTGCAAAATCGCCTCTTCGGCATCCATCGGTTTGACTGCAAATCTCTTGGTCCTCACAATAGCTTCTTCTTCGACTTCCGGAATACTTACACTCGAGGCCACATCGGCTCGGAATCCGCCGCCGCGGAACTTTTTCTCCAGTTTCGTCTTGTGCTTTTCAATCTGTTTTTCAATTTTATCCATAACCTGATCAATAGAGGCATACATATCGGGAGTGGATTCTTCGCCCCGAAGCAGGATTCCGTCGACAGGAACAGTAACTTCGACCTGATGACGACCTTTTTCGACTCTGAGAATCACCGCAATGTCGCCGGTTTTGTCAAAATACTTCGTAACTTTCTTCACGCGTTTTTCCACATAGTCTTTTAATGCCGGCGTAATGTCAAGATTTTTGCCGCGTACGTTAATAGCCATGAGACTTCAGACTCCTTTCCTGATCTATGGATATTATTATTCGCCACAATCCTGAAAAACTCCTGCGGAAATAAAAGGATTCTACATTTTCACCACATGGGTGGCTTCCATCCGGTCATTTACAGTAACCACTTCATACTCGACCGCCTGGCCCGTTTCCAGACAACGGAAGCCCTTGGCATCAATAGCCGAATAATGGACGAAAATATCCTTGCCATCCGGCTGTTTGATAAACCCGTACCCTCTTTCCGAGCTGAACCATTTTACGTTTCCTACCATGCCTATCCCCCCTGAAAAATAAAATACCGACCGCAATACGCAGCCGGCACTTTGAAGTATATTCTCATGGGAAAGGATGGTAAATATGAAAATTGCAGCATATTTCAGTGTCACTTCCAATTCAGTAGGATACGTGCGGATTACGCCCCGACTCCATACATTTATTAAGAATACCTTTGAAAAATAGCAATGTCGGTTTTACGCGCTTTCTTTGCTTCCGACTTCACCCGCGGACAAAAAAAGTCCAGACGTTTCCGTCCGGACAGTTATTGCTGAAAAATAGCTGATTCAGTTTGTTCCGCAGATTATCCGCGGCTCGCCGTGAAGCAGTCCCGGCAAAGAATGGGTCGGTCATTGCGCGGTTTGAACGGTACTTGGGTTTCCGCTCCGCACTGTGCGCACACAGCATCATACATTTCCCGAGGTCCTGAAGATGCTCCGCCACCATCCCGGCTGCGTTTGCGAGAGTCTCGGCAATCTTTGCAACGGACCGGCTCATTTTCAAAGCCTTTTTCCGCATAAAATTGCTGCTCTCCGGAGGTAAACACGAAATCTTTACCGCAGTCCTTGCACTTGAGTGTTTTGTCTTCGAACGCCATTAACCCAATCCCCTCACCTTGTTTGAAATTAAAGGACCCTGCTTAGCCGACCTGGTCTTTGACCCCACACTCGCCTGCTGGAAGGTTTGCTACCCGGCTATCGCCTCTCACTACTACTTCTCTCGGACCGAAATCCGGCAGGACTTATTTCTAAGCCGCACCATGCTCAAGGCCTCTTTGGACCCCTTACGTGGATCGTTTCGCCTGCGACTGGCATCGATTTTCAACCACGGACCTAAGCAGAAGGTTCTTTATGCCACAATTATAATCAGTTTTTCCAATTAAAGCAAGCAAAATGTGTGAAAATTTCATCCACTATAATCCGTCCTTGCCCCGACCCGATTGGAATAGCCTCCATGATAAGCGTTTTGAACCTGACGCCGCTGCTTCAGCTGGGACATGGACCCCCGCAGTTGCGTCGAAATCAGGGCCTCCGTATCCTGCAGTTCCCTCGTCATTTCACGGCCCTCATCCGTTTGCAAAAAAGAGCCGTCATCCTCCGCCTCAATCATGAGTTGCAATTGTTCCCGCTGATTCATCAATTCATAAAACATGTCCAGTTCCTGCCGGGCAATAAATGTTTCCATTTCTCGCGTCAAAAAACGATAGTCTTTCCACAAATTTTCACCAGACATTTATTGTCCCTCCGATTGCATCCCGGTCGTATGCAACGTCAATTTCACCGCACCGGTATGATCCAGGGCCGGCGCCGCCTTTCCTTCCAAGACTTTCTCTTCCTGCGCTTTTTTCATGGCTTCATTCCATGTGTCACGCAAATCGATCAGCAATCCTTTGGCTTCGTCCAGTTGGGCGACATCTTTTTTCAGATTCGCTTCATTTAAGCGAAATTTGATGTAATCATACAGTTTATACAAATTATGGGCAATTTCATATTGCATATCCAGTGTATCGATCAAATAATTTACTATATCCTGCGCCTTTAAATGCGCCTTGTGCGCATCCTCGATGCGTCCCTCTTCCAATGCCTTGATGTTTTCCGCCACAAATCGAGCTGCGCCGGAGTACAGCATCAGTGTCAACTGCTCCGGCCCTGCGCTTTTCACCTGTTGTTTTTTATAGGCAGCAGCCGACTGACCTGCGTTCGCATAAGCATTCACGATTCAGTTCCCCCCAAATTCACTGTCTTCCCTGCGACGATCTCACATTAGCTACTGCTACCGGATTGTCCCGTCTGTTGCTGCAGCCAGCTGCTCTGCTGACTGAGCTTCTGCAATGCGGTTTCCATCGCACTGAACTGGCTGTAATAGCGGTCTTCTTCATCATTCATCTTGAGCGTCAAGTTGTATATTTGATCACTGTATTCATCGATACGGTCGCCCAAAAAGCTGGTAGTAGTATCCGTTCCCGCCAAGCCGGCTTCGTCTTCGATACTGGTTTTTCCTTCATCCATCACGGCTTTAATACGCACGGCGACCCCTTGTTTCGCCGTGGTAGTTCCCGCCGTGCCGAAGATTTTTTTCAACACATCCGGGTCTTCCGCCAACGCGGTCCGCAGGGTGCTTTCATTCAGGTACAGCTTGCCGCCTTCCTTGTAGGATTCCCACTCTTCCCCCGTAGTGATGCCGATGGAAGCGGCGGTTTTGTAAGCAGCATCCTTTGCAAGCCCTGAAACCGGTTGCGAAATCGAAGTCCGCATGTCATCGAGGATTTTCGCCAAAATCGGGGACCGGCTGAGCATACCTTTTTTCGCCTTGGTTTCCCACGCCGTAATCTGATCATCCGTCATCTCTTTGCGTTCATCAGCCGTCAGCGGCTGATAATACTCGAAACCGTTGGTTACTTTGCCGCTCGCCTGTTTGGAACGCGATTCCTTATACTTGGCCAAGACATCCGCCAATACGGAATTATACTTGTCGACAAAAGCCTTCGCCGTTTCCACGGCCTTGTCGATGTCAGACGCGACGTCGACGGTCGTCGTGCCGGTTGCCTTGAGATTGTACGTCACGCCACTCAGAGAAAAGGTATTGTCCAAAACATGCAGATTGCCGGCGCCATCAATATCGACAATCGCATCCTGTCCCAGTGTCATACGGGAATCGGCGTTCATCACTTTTAAATTATCGGTGAGAAACGCCAACCCCGCCGTGTCTCCCGACAAGGTTACCTGCGGATTTGTTCCGGTCCCGGTAATAATGACCCGGTCCAAGTCCTCACTATAACTGGCAGTTACTCCAACGGCTGGCGTGCCGTTGATGTGGGTCATCAACGTATCAATGCTCTCGTCCGTGTTCACTGCCACCGATTGTCCGTTCACGCTGATGGAAAAAGTTGTTCCCGCTGTCAGCCCGAATTGAGTGGCCAGCGAAGTTTTTGCGTTTCCTGTCGCCGTGATTGTGGCGTCCGACGCAACATTTGCAGAGATGGGAAGTTTTAAATTATTCGTCAAAAAGGCCATTCCGGCCGCATCGGTTCCCGCAAAATCAATGCGTGATCCATTTGTGCCGTCCCAAGCGCCCTTGGTCTGCGTGTTGAGGAAGAAGCGATCGACCGTTGTATTGTATATAGCGGTCACACCGGAAAGAGAGTTGTTGATACTGCTGACGAAGGTATTCAGACTGGCATCCTTGGAAACACTGATGGACTTTCCGTTGAGGACCACGGTAAAATCAGCGGTAATGCCGAACTGGGTCGCCAATGTATCCTTAGTGTTTCCAACGGGCGTGATTTGCTCCGAGGATGCCTGATACACACTGTCCGCCAATTGATTCACCGTCAGACGATGTGTAAACTGTGCAGTTCCCGTAGCTGCTGTCGCCGTTGCTACCGACTCGTTGGTCGAAGTTGCCTCCAATGGAGCTAAATTGGACTCCAGCGTATCTTGAAAAGCCAGCTCTCCCAATTCCTTGACCTTACTATAAATAGTCTGATAGTCCGACTGTTTCCACTCCAACAGAGTCGACTTTTTCTCCAGATTCTCGATCTGTGTCTTGCGGGCTTTCAACATATCGGTTACCCAGTCGTCAATCGGCAAACCCGTACTCAATCCGCTGATTCTCGTCGTCATCGGTTGCAACCTCCCTGCCTTGCGTAAAACGGCGTCAGGCTTTCTTGTCGGTCAGAATCCCCACAAATTCACGAATGTTGGCGATCATATCCAAAAACTCGGAGGAAGGATACTCCCGCAACACGGATTGATCTTTTTCGCTCACCAATTGCACCATCAGTCGATTTGATTTTTGATGCATGGTAAAGCGAATATCCGCCGTCATCAGATCCATAAATTTGTTCAAGGATTCCACCGTATTTTCTACTGAAACTTTTTCTTTTTCCTTGTCCTGCTCGTTGCCATTCTGATTTTTAATCTCCTGAGCCTGGACTGCCAGTACATTCTGTGGTGGAGTATATGCTTTGATTTCCGGCGTCCCTGCCTTTTGCCCCGATCCGCTTGTTGCGTTAACCGGGTTTTGCACTGTTCCGACATCCATGTCGAATCCCTCCCTTAAAAATATATGGACTTCCTTAATTTATATCGGTATTTTTGCTAGAAATCTTAAACAGTTTTCAGACCATTTCCGGATGTTTTTCAATCCACTCCCGGGTCAATGCCAATCCCTCTTCCAGGGATACCGCCGGCGTCCAATCCAGCAGTTCCTTCGCCTTGCGCGCATCGCACAACAGCTTCATAATCTCGCTTTGCGGGTGAATATGCGGAACGTGGCGAACCTTTTGGGGATCCGGTTCGATCAGCGCCGCCAATTCGTTGACTGAAACGTCGCGTCCCAATCCGGCATTCAGAATCTCTCCATTTACCCGGTCACTGTATCCCGCTTCCACGACAAATCGCGAGCAGTCTCCCACATACAGCAAATCCCGTGTCTGAACGCCCGAGCCGTAAATATCCAAAGAATCTCCGCTCAGGCTTCTTTTGATAAAAATCGCCACTACGCCCCCCTCGCCGCCTGTTTTCTGGAAAGGGCCATAGGTGTTGAACGGCCGCACCACCACTACCGGCAACTGATAAGCATACCAATAGGAAAGCACCATATTTTCTCCGGCAATCTTGCTGCCCGCGTACGGGGAAGCCGGTTTCGTCGGATGTTTCTCGCTGATTCCCAGCGGATCGGTAGCCTGGTCATATACCATGCAGGTACTCATGAATACCATTTTCACTTTGTCGCGGCGGCAAAATTCCAACACATTAAAAGTTCCGACTACGTCATTCTCAAAAGTTCCGCGAGGGTCGTCAATACTATCCTGCACATTGATGCCGGCGCCCAGATGGTAGCAAAGATCAAACCGATTCTCAAACAATTTTCCCAGAATCGTGCTATCTTTGATGTCACCACGCGTGAAACCCTTCCAACCGGGTTTCCCGTCGAATTCGGCAATATTGGCCAGACGTCCATTGGACAGATCGTCCATCGCCCATACTTCGTGCCCATCCTCCAATAGTCGCTTTACCACCCACCGGCCGATGAAGCCTGCGCCACCTGTTACCAATACTTTCAAACGGGTTCACTCCCTGTTCATAATTTTTACCGCAGATTCTCGCTGACTACTGCCTTTACCGTCTCAATCACCTGCGTAACATCCGCATCCGTCATGGCCGGAAACAAGGGAATCGTAATCATTTCTTCAAACAGTTTCTCCGCCTGCGGACACAGTCCCTGCGGATAGCCAAGATCTCGGTAATAGGCGTGGAAATATACCGGAATGTAATGAATGTTGACGCCGATGCCCCGCGCCCAAAGTTCTTTGAATATCCGGTCCCGACCCACTTTCAGTTTCTCCGGTTCCAACCGAATGATGTACAAATGCCAGGCCGATTCTCCTACCGGATTCTGCCAGGGAACAATGATTCCCGGCATATCCCGGAAGGCTTCGTTATAGCGTCGCACATACTCACGCCGCAGCTTTAGAAACATCGGCAATTTTTTCAGTTGGCTTGACCCGAGAGCAGCTTGAAAATCCGTCATCCGATAATTGTAGCCCAAAGTTTGCTGCTCATAATACCACGGCTGATTGCCGAAGCGGAATTTGGCCGGATCGCGGGTAATGCCATGAGACCGGAACAACAGCAGTTTTTCATAGTACTCCGGATTGTCCGTAGCAATAGCGCCGCCTTCACCCGTCGCCACCTGTTTCACGGGATGAAAGCTGTAAGTCGTCATATCGGCCCATGCTCCGGCGGGTTGTCCCTTGTACGACGCTCCCACGGCGTGAGCCCCGTCGGCGATCATGATTAAATTATGCCGCTTGGCTATCTCCCGCAAAGGTTCCATATCACAAGGCTGACCCGTGAAGTGGACCGGAATGATGGCTTTTGTCCGGGACGTAATTTTGCGTTCCACATCGACCGGATCGATATTGTAGGTTCGCGGATCGATATCTGCGAACACCGGCGTAGCTCCCAAATATAAGGCACAATTGGCGGAGGCTACAAAAGTAATCGGACTGGTAATCACTTCATCTCCAGGCCCGATTCCGGCAACAGCAGCGGCGGCATGCAGTGCGGCGGTTCCATTGGCAATCGCCACGGCATACTTTGTTCCGGCTACCCGAGCCACATCCTCGCCGAATTTTCCGACTGCAGGCCCTGTCGTCAAATAATCGCCCCGCAAAACCTCGGTTACCGCCTGAATATCTTCGTCGTCAATCCATTGTTTAGCATAGGGTATGAATTTGGGTTGGGTCATATTAGGTTCCTCCTCCGGCCGCAGCCACCACTTCTCCCACTGCCTTCACCACTCGGTCCGCTCCCCGACCGTCTACCAAGTCGCGTCCCCTACGACTCATGCGTTCTCTTTTCTCAACGTTTCCCATCAATTCCGCAACGGCTTGGACAAGCGCTTCTGCGTGCAATTCCGAAATTGGGCCGAGATTGACCGCTTGTTCCTGTCGGCTCATTTCTTCAACAATCTCCCGTTGATTGCTTGCCAGTACATAGGTAAGTCGGGGCACGCCTACGGCGCATAATTCATACAAAGTAGTTCCGCCTGCCGACAGAGCCAGCTCACACTGTTGCATCAAGGGCACCATCTCGGCTACGTCACGGTGCACATGAACCTGCTGCGGATAGCTTCGCTCAATCTCTATCAAATCAGCATCCGCAACCGATTGCGTCGGAGCAACCATCTCCAGACAAATCGCTGCAAAAGCGGACGAATTCAAAAGACTCCGGGCGAAAAAAGCCAGTA
>CAZSRN010000085.1:0-8592 GCA_964609115.1 uncultured Veillonellaceae bacterium
TCTTGCGTCATTCCCAACCTATTGGTTGCCTCGCTGACCCGCCTCGTGGGTGTGCTCAATGTTCTCGGCGGTCTTATCCCGCTCGGGAAACGACTATTCCTGCTCGCTCAGCCAACAAATAAAAGTGCTGTCCATCCCTTGTTACAGAAACTTTCCTGCACCCAACTGACCATGAATCTGCTTTCGATACTGTTTGGTACGTCAATGTTCGTTCCGGGCATCGTTTCAGGACTCGTCATCGGTGCAGTCCTCGCTGCGAACGGCATCGTTCTTCTTTATCTGCTTCATATTTTGGTAGCGATAGATACTCTTGCCAATATAACGGCAAAAACTCCGTGATGTGGGCAAAAAAAATCGACCGAAGGAGGCATACGATATGAAAGAGTACTTTGAAAACAAAGTGGCCGTCGTCACGGGCGGCGCATCGGGAATCGGTCTGGCCCTCTGTGAGGAACTGCTCTTTATGGGGGCGAAGGCGGTCGTTTTGGCGGACTTGAACGAAGAGAAATTAAAAACGGAATGTGTCCGGCTCGAAGCTGCCTATCCGGGAAAAGTGTTGGGTCTGCGTACCGACATCACCAATAGGGAAAGCGTATTTGCATTGGTGCAAAAGGCAGCAGAGTTCGGGTCAGGACGTATCGACTTTCTTTTCAATAACGCAGGCTTGGGGCTGGCAAAACCCTTCGACGACACTACCGATGCAGACTGGAAGTTTGCTTTTGACGTTAATTTTTACGGCGCCTTGTACGGCATTCGTGCAGTATTGCCGATCATGCGCGCTCAGGGGGGCGGACACATTGCCAACACCGCGTCGGGCATCGTGTTTTCACCGATGCCTTGCCAAACCATGTACAGCGCTACCAAGTCGGCGCTTATGGCCCTTACCGGCGCGCTGCGCAGTGAACTGTGGGACGAAAACATCCGACTTTCCACCATCATTCCCGGCACCGTCGCTACCCCCATGTGGGATAAGGCGGGCGGAGCTCCGGCCAGCGCCATTACACCCAAAGAATCGGCGCAGGGAATTTTAAAAGGAATTGCGGCCAACGAACGCATTATCATTCTGACGGAGGATGACAAGAGCGGTGCGAAACATGGCTTTCTTCCGGAATATAGCGAAATGGTGGATGAATATTTTGTGAAAGTAGCGCGGCAAAGGCGGAGTGGAAACATGACGGCGATTTAGCGACAACTTGTCAATACCATCTTTGGCTGAAGATATGAAGAAGAGCGGAGGTCCTTTTGCAGGATATCCGCTCTTCTTCATTGAACATTATGTCGGTTGAGCATTGGCGCCGTCACCAAAGATGGATGGCAAAAAAGGCGAAGGGAGATTGTATTATGAACTATGAGGAAGTACTGGAAAACGCTCGTACTTGTATCGGCAAATACTGCAAGGCCTGCCATATCTGTAACGGAGTTGCCTGTAGAAACAGTATTCCGGGGCCTGGCGCCAAAGGCGTCGGTGATACAGCTATTCGCAACTATCAGAAATGGCAGGAGATTCGTGTCAATATGGATACCGTTTGTGCGAATCGCTCCGTCGATACAATACTGAATTTATTTGGGCGGAGGTTTAAATATCCGTTTTTTGCGGGTCCTGTTGGTGCGGTCAATATGCATTACAGTGATAAATTCAACGATATGGCTTATAATGATATCCTTGTTTCTGCCTGCATGGAAAATGGAATTGCTGCGTTTACCGGCGACGGTGCAAATCCGCAAGTCATGGAGGGGGCAACAGCGGCAATCGATAAAGTGGGTGGCTGTGGGATTCCTACTGTTAAACCGTGGAATATGGATACAATCAAAGAAAAAATGGACTGGGTGCATAAGGCAGGGGCTTTTGCCGTTGCCATGGATATCGATGCAGCCGGACTGCCTTTTTTAAAGAATATGACCCCTCCGGCCGGCGGAAAATCAGTCGACGAACTTCGCCGCATCTCTGAAATCGCAGAGGTTCCATTCATTGTAAAAGGGATTATGAACATAAAGAGCGCACTGAAGGCAAAAGCAGCAGGCGCCAAAGCCATTGTTGTTTCCAATCATGGCGGCAGGGTACTGGATCAGTGCCCGTCAACCGCGGAAGTGCTGCCGGAAATTGCGGAGGCTGTCGGAAGCGAGATGAAGATTCTGGTGGATGGGGGTATCCGTTCCGGCACAGATATTTTCAAGGCTCTCGCACTGGGCGCCGATGGGGTTCTCGTCTGTCGTCCGTTTGTAACAGCGGTTTACGGCGGGGGAAAAGAAGGCGTAAAGCTTTATATTGAGAAGCTGGCCGAAGAATTAAAAGATACGATGGCGATGTGTGGCGCTTTCAGCCTGAGCGAAATCACAAAAGATATGGTGCGATGAAATAACTTACGCTGGCGGAATCTTTCCGACACCTTCCAGCACTAATCTGGGGCGGAAGGGATATTGCATTATTTCGTCGCTTGTAGTGACTCCGGAAAGGACCAGAATTGGATCCATGCCGCTTTCGATGCCCGCTATAATATCGGTGTCCATGCGATCACCGATCATTGCTGTTTCGCCGGAATGAATACCCAATATTTGCAATCCAGTGCGCATCATCAATGGGTTGGGTTTGCCGACGTAATAAGCATTTTTGCCTGTTGTAATCTCAATTGGCGCAACGAGAGCACGGCAAGCCGGTATTATACCGTTTTCTGAGGGCCCTGTAAGATCCGTGTTGGTACCGATTAGCTTTGCGCCGTTCAAAACATGAGTCATGGCTTTGCAGATGAGACTGTAGTTGTAGTTGATGGTTTCTCCGACAATTACATAATCAGGGTCAACGTCATTGAAAGTGATGTTGGCGTCATGCAGGGCGTTAAAAAGTCCCGGTTCTCCGATAACATAAGCGCTGCATCCTGGACTTTGGTGGCTTAAAAACTTTGCGGTTGCCAAGGCGCTTGTGTAAAAATGGCTTTCATCTACATCAAGGCCCATGCGTCCCAATTTCTGTTGCAGTTCTCTCGGGGTCTTCCCACTGCCGTTGGTTAAGAATAAGAATTTCTTATTCTCTTGGTATAGCCATTCAACGAATTCTTTGACGCCCGGAAGCAGGTTGTTGCCTTTGTAAATTACACCATCCATATCACATATAAAGCCTTTTTTTGATCTCAATATTTCCATTATGATTGCTCCTTTCCAAACCAAAACCTTGTTCCATAACGAATAATATTCTTCCGTTGTAGAGGTTTCCCCTTTTCATTAATGATTAAAATATGATTAACATGATTTTGCAGCGAGATAAATCCAAAAGCACTTTTTGACAAAATGATTTTGATATGGTAGCGTAAATTTACATAGTAATCCTGAAAGGATAGTAATTGCATGTTTGATATTAGAAAAATTCAAGAGCAGGTCATTTTTAACGCCGTAAAAACTGCGAGCAATGCTGAAACTGCAACAAAAATTGTCTATGGAGAACAGGAAACGTCTTTGCCCGAAGATAATGCGGCATGGGTAAAAGCCACCATGAACAGACTGGAAAACCACTTTGACAAGGCCGACGTTAAGCAGATTAGGATGAACTGTCAATGTGGGTATGGGATGGATGAAAAATTAGAGTTAGTGAAAGAACTGGTTGAAGCATCTTCTACTTTAGAAGAATTTGCAAACCAAGAAAAAGCAAAAGCTGCCGGCCTCTCATGCAAAAATGGAGAACTCTATCTGCAATTTCCGTTTTGTCCCTGCCCAATGCTTGCAGATGTCGAGAAACTGGATACGTTCACATGGTGCCAATGCACTACGGGTTACAGCAAAGTATTGTTTGAGAAAGCTTTTGGCTGCGAGGTCAGTGTCGAATTGCTAAAAAGTATAAAAGTGGGTGACGATATCTGCCTGATGAAAATCGTTCCCCAGGATTCGATCTGGAAATAGGCGAATAGGCCGCTTTCTTTACAATGCGTTTTTCTCCGGATATCCAATAAAAAGCGACCTACTTAAGGTCGCTTTTTATTGGATAATGGGGAAGTCTTCGGCAAAATGCGGATTTTAGACGCTAGAATCATCAGGGTAGGAGCACAAAATGGCAACGTCTATGAAAATAATCGCCCGCATCCACACGGATTTTCCGACCAAGTTTGGAATCCCGCGTCAAAGCGGCCTTGTCGATTCTTTACAAGCGACAATCGTATTCGAACCGGAATACCGAAATCCGGACGCACTAAGGGGATTGGAAGGATTCTCACATATCTGGCTCATCTGGGAGTTCTCTGAAACTGTGCGTGACACATGGTCGCCGACAGTCCGACCTCCACGCTTGGGAGGCAACACGCGGGCAGGTGTTTTTGCTACTCGCTCTCCCTTTCGCCCCAATGCCATTGGATTATCCTCAGTCAAGCTGGATGCCATCAAACTGCATCCCGACCTGGGTCCGGTTCTGCATGTTTCGGGAACGGATATGATGGACAACACTCCCATATATGACATCAAGCCATACCTTCCCTTCACTGACAGCCATCCGGAAGCCACCGACGGATTTGCCGGTCCACTCCGGAACCATTTACTGGAGGTGAATTTTCCTGAACGATGGCTTCGACTCATTCCCGAAGATCGCCGGGAAGCGCTATTGGGCGTGCTGGCTCATGATCCGCGGCCATCCTATCAGGAGGATCCGGAGCGTGTTTATGGTTTCGGATTTTTAGAATTTGACGTTAGGTTCACGGTAAGGGACGCCATACTTTCCGTCTGTGAGATTGTATCCATCCGATCAAACTGTTGAAAAATGACCCGGATTTTTTGAAAAATGGAGGGGATGGAATGACGCAACAAATGATCAATGCCATTATGATCAGCCCCATAGACGATGTGGCGACAACGATCAAGGAGTTGAACGTCGGGGATTGTGCAACCTTTTTAAAGAAGGGAGCAATCACGCAAGTTTCCATTAACGGTACGATTCCGCAATATCATAAACTTGCAATCCGGGACATAAAGAAAGCAGAACTTCTTAAAAAGTACGGCGAAGTAATGGGTCAGGCAACACAAGATATTTTGCAGGGTAGTCATGTGCATGACCATAACATGGCCAGTCCGGATAAACAAAAGAGGTGAGAAAATGAAATTCTGGGGATATAGAAGGCCTGATGGACTGGTTGGAGTACGAAATCATGTATTAATCCTGCCTACCGTAGGGTGTGCCAACGAGACATGTCGAATTATTGCGGGCTTGGTGAACGGGGCTGTTACACTTGTCAATCAAAATGGTTGCGGCGAAGTAGAAGGAAATCGAAAACTGACGCAAGCCGTTTTGACTGGTATGGCGGCTAATCCCAATGTCTATGGCACGATTCTGGTTGGGCTTGGATGCGAACCGAACTCCGTGGAGGTAATGGATGCGCTCATTCGCGCCAAGACCAACAAGCCGATTCGGGCGTTGGTGATTCAGGAAGAAGGGGGAACGGTCAAAACTATTTGCAAGGCTGTCCAGCTGGCGCAACAAATGGTTACGGAAGCATCGGCCTGCCGCCCGCAAGAGGTGGATATTTCCGAGTTAATGTTGGGGATTGAGTGTGGTGGTTCCGATGCTACTTCCGGGCTTGTAGCCAATCCTGTTATGGGGCAGGTTAGCGATACTCTGGTTGATTGCGGCGGGACGTCAATCTTTAGTGAAACGCCTGAGATAATCGGCGCCGAGCATATCTTGGCCCAAAGATGCAGTACGCCTGAAATGGGACAGAAGCTTTTGAAAATGTGTGCTACGCTGGAAGAGGATCTGGAGAAGGTGAATGAGAGCTTGCGGTCAGGCCAGCCTTCACCCGGTAATAAAGCGGGAGGCATAACGACCCTTGAGGAAAAATCCCTTGGCTGTATTCATAAAGGGGGAACCAGGCCCATCGCGGAGGTTATCGATTGTGCCCACAGACCCAGTAAAAAGGGGCTTGTCTATATGCACACCCCGGGGTACGATCTGCTGTCAGTGACGGCGAAAGTAGCGGCAGGTTGTCAGTTGATTGTTTTTACTACAGGAAGGGGCAATCCCATCGGCAATCCCATTGTTCCCGTCATAAAGGTTACGGCTAACAGGGAGTTGTTTGTCAAGATGAATGACAACATGGATATGGACTTCAGCGATGTCCTTCATGGAGAAAAGACCATGGAAGCCATGGCCAAGAGCGTATTTGAGGAGATCATCGAGGTAGCGAACGGGAAAAAAACAAAGACGGAAATTTATGGATTTGGCTTGAGTGAGACCGTAATTCGACGAATGTGTGATTATGTCTAACAAATTTTTGCCCAAGGGTGCGGTATTGACAAAAAATTGAATTGCAAGTAAAATCAACTCAATGTTAAATTGCAAATAGTAATGACGGAATGAGTAGGTTTATGGGTACTATACAGAGAGCCGGTGGGTGGTGCGAATCGGTTGGTGACATATTCTGAAGTACCTTCCTGAACTGCGAAGCTGAAGATGATAGTAGGCTGAGCCGGCGTGGCTGCCGTTATTGGGCCGTGAGGTGATCTGATAAAAGATTAGTAGGGTGGTACCGCGGAGTTTTCCGTCCCTGGGGTGCCGCTCTTTTTTTATTTCATCAGATAATTAGGGTGGTACCGCGATGCACGTCCGTCGTCCCTATCATGAGGGACGATTTTGTATTTTTGAATTTAGAGAAGGATGGGAGAATGGTATGATGAAAAAAATGTGTCGGAAGAAAATGGTAGCATTGGCAGTAGGAGTCGTCTTGGCGGTTGGGACATTGACCGGGTGCGGTGGCGGTGAAAAAAAAGAAGCAGGCAAACCCAAAGAAAAGGTTTACCAGATTGGCGTACTCCAATTAGTCCAGCATAGTGCGTTGGATGATTCAAACCGTGGATTTGTCGACGGGCTTGCGTCCAAAGGGTTTAAGGAAGGCGTAAATATTAAAATCGACCAGCAGAATGCACAGGGGGATCAGTCGAATTTAAAGACCATCAGTCAACGGTTTGTGAATAACAAGGTGGATTTGATTCATGCCATTGCAACACCGGCAGCGCAGATTGTTGCAAATGAAACCAAAACGATTCCTATTGTGGGATCGGCGATCGTGGATTACAAGACGGCAAAATTGGTTCAATCCATTGAAAAACCGGGTGGAAATATTACCGGAACATCCAATCATAACCCGCCCAAACGACAAATTGATTTAGCGCTCAAATTGCTTCCGAATGCAAAAAAAGTGGGTGCATTATATACTTCCAGCGAATTGAACGCCCAACTGCAAGTTGCAGCAATGAAAGAATATGCTGCGACCAAGGGGTTGACGGTTATTGAAGCGACTGTTACCAGCGTAAATGATATTCAACAGTCAGCGCAGAGTTTAGTTGGGAAAGTGGATTTCATCTATTGCCCAACCGATAATAATATTGCGTCCGCCATGTCGAATATTGTAAAAATAACGATTCCGGCCAAGCTGCCGGTATTCCTTGGCGATGAAGCGCCGGTTCTTAAAGGGGGCGCTACGGCAGGCGCATCAGTGAACTTCTACAAACTTGGTTTCCAAGCCGGTGAAATGGCGGCCGATATTTTGTCAGGAAAGTCAAAACCGGCAGATATGCCGATTGGTTTTCAACAAGATGTAAAAGTTGTGATTAATAAAAAATCAGCGCAGGCAATTGGGTTGACCATACCGGCGGAATTACAGAAAGCGGCTGAATAAGAATAGCGCCTGAAGGAAAGGTGGTCGGAACCACCTTTCCTATAGGTTGGGTTTTCAACCGATTCTGCCCAAGGGTAAAATGACAAGTGGGGAAGAATGAATGAGTGATTTAATAATTTCGACCGTGGCCCAGGGCCTGCTTTGGTCCGTGTTGGCTATGGGTGTTTTTTTGACATTCCGTATCCTGAATATTGCGGATTTAAGTGTGGAAGGCAGTTTTCCATTGGGGGGCGCTGTAGCGGCTGTATTATTGGCTGAGAAAAGCAGCCCTGCCACGGCTATTATCGCAGCAGGCATAGCCGGAATGCTGGCAGGCGCCATGAGTGGACTATTGCATACAAAATTGAAAATCCCTGCATTGATGGCAGGAATTTTGACGATGATTGCGTTATATTCCGTTATTTTACGCGTTATGGGAAAAGCAAACTTGTCTTTGCTAAATACGGATACGGTATATACTTCTTTAGCCTTTTTAAATTTATCACCGAATATAACTACGTTTGTGGTAGGTTTTTGCATTGCCGTATTAATTCCAGCCTGGATGTATTGGTTCTTTGGCACGGAGATTGGAATGGCCTTGCGGGCGACCGGCAATAATCCCCAAATGATACGAGCCATGGGAGTGAATACGGATGATATGTTTTTACTCGGGTTGGTGATCAGTAACGGACTGGTAGCTGTATCGGGAGCCTTTATTGCACAGGACAACGGGTTTGCCGATGTGGGTATGGGATCCGGCACCATCGTCATTGGCCTTGCGTCCGTTATTATTGGGGAAGTGGTATTTGGTTCGAGAAACTTTAAAAACTCCCTGCTTTCGGTTGTGCTGGGCTCCATTCTTTATCGTGTTGTCATTGCGATTGTATTGTATCTGGGCATGCCGCCAAACGATCTGAAACTATTCACAGCCATTTTGGTTGCGATTGCATTATCCTTGCCTCTTGTC